>CATLEM010000014.1 GCA_949916155.1 uncultured Dorea sp. | reverse complement strand
TCTCCAGCCATTTTATCTCACATCCTTTATCCTGCTGCTATTACTCTTAACACGTCCTCAAGGCTGTTCACCATCACTGTAATCAAATTCCCCATAAAACTTCCGATCGGCGAGACAAGGAACACCAAAAGCGCGAATCCCACCACAAGCCTGAGCTGGATACTCAGCACAAACAGGTTGATCTGCGGGGTGATCTTCGTCAGTATACCGACTCCTACCTGCATGATAAACTCAAATGCGATAAGCGGAAATGCCAGCTTCATCGCCAGCACAACACACTGGGTGAATAGATCCACCATCATCCACGCCGCTCCCTGAGAAAAAACTGCCGCGCCGTAAGGAACCACCTCACCCGAAGTCGCAACAATCTTTATCAGGGCGAGATGCCCATCTACCGCAAAAAACATAAGCATATAAAAAATCTGGAGAATATTTCCGGACAACGCTATCTGAGAACCAGTCTGCGGATCATAAACCATCGCCATAGAGATTCCAATCTGAAAATCAATCACGGTTCCAGCAAACGTCATCACCATATCAAACAGTATCATTACATAGCCAAACAGATAACCGACCGCAAATTCTTTTAATAATGACATCCCGAATATAAGCGAAGAATCCGGATCTATATCTGCGGTCACTCCCTGCGCCTGCGCTGTGGAATAGATAATCAGCGTAAGGCCGAAAGTAAGCCCTGTCTTCAGCATGGCCGGAATATTCCTTCTGCCTAATACCGGATTCAGAAAGATAAAGCCTGACATTCTCATAAGAACCAGAAAAAAAAGCATTATCTTCCCTCCTACCTGGCGATCATATCAAATATCTGCTTTGTAAAGTCCTGCATGGCACGCAGCATATTACTCCCGTTTATTACCAGAATCACGCCGATCACGACAAGCTTCGGCAGGAAAGTCAGTGTCTGCTCATGAATCTGTGTTGCAGCCTGAATGATAGATATAACAATCCCGACCACCATACTGATGATCAGAACCGGACCTGCAAGCTGCGCCGCAAGGACGAACAACTGATACATTACATCTGTAATCTCTGATGTAGTCATACTATCCTCCCCTGCTAGTTAAAACTCTTCACAATGGACGAGAATAACAGTTCCCATCCGTCAACTGATACAAATAAAAGCACTTTAAACGGCAGCGCAATGGTCGCCGGCGGAAGCATGATCATTCCCATCGACATCAGCGTACTCGACACGATGATGTCAAGCAGCAGAAACGGGATATACAAAAGAAGTCCCGCCATAAATCCCCGCTTCAGCTCACTCGTCATAAAAGCCGGAATAATCACGGTAAGGGACAAGTCCTGGGGTTTTCCCTCCAGCTCCTGTCCCGACATATCTATGAACAGATTCAGTGTACTCTTCTCCGTATTCTTCAGCATGAATTCCTTGAGCGGCACCTGTGCCTGCTTAAACACCTCTGTCTGTGTAATCTCACCATTTTTATACGGGGTATAAACCTCTGTATTCACCTGCTTTACGATCGGATCCATAATAAACAGCGTCAGGAACAGAGCCATCCCCACCAACACCATATTCGGCGGTGTCTGCTGGATTCCTATGGCATTTCTTGTAAACGAAAGAATAATGATGATCCTGACAAACGACGTCATCATGATAAGAAGCGATGGCAGAAGCATCAGAACCGTCAGCATTACAAGTATCTCCAGAGTAGGAACCTCTGCGCCGTTAATGCTTACCAAATTATTGTTTTCCAAATCCATAAATTCACTTCTTCCTGTCTTTCAGCCGTTCTATTACATCCTTAAAAGCTGCTCCTGCGTAATTCGCACTCTCTGGTATGGAAAGTTCTGTTAATTCATCTTCTCTTAACTCTGTCAGCAGATTCACATTCTGTCCGGTGATCCCGATCAAAAATACTCTTCCTGATATATTCACAAGAGCAACCGAAGACTCCTGCCCCAAAAGCGTCTGATCCATGATACTGATATAACGGGCGCTCCCTCCCGCATATCTCCCTACGCTCATCTTAGTCCCTATATATTTTGTGCATATATAAGTAAGAAATAAGATCGCAACCACGATCAGCAATGTCCCGACCGCCGTTACTATACTCTGCAGCATAAAGTCTTCTCCCCTTTTATCTTAAACTTCCCTCTAAACAATCTCTGCAATCCTGATTCCAAAATTATCATCCACGACAACAACATCACCCTTAGCAATGCACTGTCCGTTTACATATAGATCTACCTGCTCTCCGGCAAGCTTATCCAATACTACCAGTGAACCTTTATTCAATTCAAGGATGTCCTTAACCATCTTTGTGGTCCGTCCGATCTCAACAGATACTTCCATCGGGACATCCATCATCATATCCAGATTATCATCCAGTATGCCGTCTGCACCGTCGCCCGCACTTAAGTTAGGCTGCGGTGCTGTCTGCACCTTGAGTTTCTTCGGTGCTGCCGCCGCATCCCTGAGCTGCTGGATCTGCTGCTGCTGCTGTTCTAATGACTGACGCATCATATCCATCATCTGCATCATATTGTTCATGAGTGCCGGATCCATCTGCGGCTGCACATATACCGGTGCTGCCTGCGGCATCGGCTGCTGTACCTGCGGCTGTACTGTCTGCTGCTGCGGTACCTGTGCCTGCGCTGCTGTGCCGTCGCCGGACATGCCCTTAAGCATCTGCTCGATCGCTTCCTGTGACATTACGCCGCCATCACCGCCTGACGGTGCTGGCGCTGGCGTCGGTGCCGGAGCCGGTGTACTGACAGCACCCGCTGTTCCCCCGCTCAGCATACGCTCGATCTCTTCCTGCGACATCATCTTATTCTCATCACCGCCCGATGGCTCATCAGCCAGCGGCTGCGATGCTGGCGCCGGCTCTGGTGCACTTCCCTCATCCCCGAGACCATCCGGGAAGAATCCTGACACGAGATCCTTCGCAAGGCTGATCGGCATGAGATTCAGGAATTCACTCTCCATCTTATCTGCGATCATCAGATTAAACCGAATAACTACCATCTGGTCATTCTCTGCAAAATACTTTTCCTTAAACTGTTCCGGGCTTTCAACCTCAAATGAAACAGGTGTGGAAATATCAACTCTTCTGGAAAGAAGTTCAGACAGAGCAGTAGCCGAGGCACCCATCATCTGGTTCATAACCTCGCAGATCGCACTGATATTCATCTCATCCAGTTCAAACTGGTCGTCCGGAATCTCCATCCCCATCAAAAGCTCGACGATCACCTTGACATCAATCCGCTTCAGCAGCATGATGTTGCTTCCGTCAAGCCCTTCTACATAGCCAATCTGCACTCCTACCGCCGGCTCAATACTTGCAAATTCAAATTCATTTTTATGCTTTACTTTAACAACCGGAGTCGTAATGTCAACTCTGGTGTCCAGCATAGTTGATACAGCGGTTGCGGAAGCTCCGAGACTGATATTAAGGATTTCACCGACGGCGTCTATTTCCATATTACTTAAATTGTAAGTATCCATATTTCTTATCCCTCTTTCCGGCATCATCCGGACCCTTCACGCCGTTACTGACCAATCTCAAGGGCCTTTTGAGCCATAAGCTTAATTGCATTAAACGCAGTAATATTCGCATTATAGGAATGGGTTGCCGCCATACTGTCCGTAGTTTCCTTAATCAAATCCACATTAGGCATTGCTACATAACCATTTGCATCCGCATCCGGATGTTCCGGATTATACACCATCTTCAAATCTGTCTGGTCCTCGGCAATCTCTGTCACAATCACTCCGCCGTTACGCTCCCCTGAGCGCCCTGCGTTTCTGGTACGGCGCAGTACAGAACTAAAAGATTCTTCCTCAGCCTGGAACCTTACCACTTTTCTGCGGTAAGTCTCCCCCTCTTCTGTTCTTGTCGTTTCTATGTTAGCTATATTCTGCGCCGCGACATCAAGCCGCAGACGTTGTGCAGTCATACCTGACGCACTGATATCTAATGAACTTAAAAAAGCCATCCCTTATTCCTCCTATTTTTCCAAGAGGCCGGTTACTGTCTTAAGAATACGCTCCGGTTTGAAAGGTTTTACGATGAAATCCTTAGCACCCGACTTAATTGCCTCAATAACCATACTTTCCTGTCCCATAGCAGAACACATAACTACCTGTGAGTTACTGTCCATTTCTTTAATCTTCTTCAGCGCTTCCAGTCCGTCCATATTCGGCATTGTGATATCCATCAGAACCAGTTCCGGTTTCTGCTCACTGTATGTCTTTACAGCGTCCTGACCGTCTGTGGCCTCAATCACATCCGTATATCCACCCTGCGCAAGCGCATTCTTAACCATCATCCGCATAAATGCTGCGTCATCAACTACCATTATCTTAGCCATCTCAGCACCTCTCTCCTTGTTTTTACTTAATATTACTTAAATCTTATATATTGTAACAGTGGGATCCCACTGGTACTTACTCAGCTATCACTTCTTCGGCCGGCTTCTCCTGAGTCTCCATCTCAGGTTCGATCTCTTCTGTGATGATCCTCTCATCTAATTGTACGGCAACGCTGTTCTTATGTACGCCAAGTTTGGCATCATACCATGGCTGTCCCGCCACATACAGCCTTACATCAGAATTCTTACTCTTGCTCAGATCGATCACATCATCCACCCTGAGGCCGTAGACATCACGGAAGTTAAGTTTCGCTGTACCAAGCTGTACCCGCATGTCAAGCGCAGAATTCTTCAGCTTCTCCATAATGATCTCCCTGCTGTTTGCAATGCCGTTGTCATAAGCGCTCTCAACATTGCGTCTCTTATCCATGATCGAGAAGATATTCGTCAGAAGATTTCCCGGGATACACACGCTGATGTAGCCGCTTGCATTGGGAATCTTCATCTCCAGCATGATGATCGCGATAGTCTCATCCATCCCGATCTCCTGGAACATGCTCGGCGACTGCTCAAGCCTTCTGCTCTCCACCGACAGGTTGATATAATTCTTCCATGAATCTTTGAACGCGCCGGAAAAATATCCCAAAAGCCGTTCATAAAGAGCCAGCTCTATATCCGTATAAGTATACTCCACCGGAAGTTCAGTCGTATCTCCTTCACCGCCCAGCATCCGGTCGATCATGTTCGTCACCAGCAACTGGCTTATATGAAATACGATAGGCGGATTCTTTGAATCATCCGGCAGCTTCATATATAAAAGCACCATGACGTCATTCTCACCCAGAGAATTACCAAACTCATGATATCGCTGCTCTTCCACAGAGATCACCTCTATCTCACAGTTCATACGCAGAATTCCGTTGAGCTGCGACACGATGATCCTACAGTAATTGTCATGGATGCCCTTAAGGATCTTAAGACGTTCCCTGGTAAACTTCTTAGGACTGTAAAAATCATATTTTTTATATTCTTTTTCTTTCTTTTCTTCCTGTTTGGCAGCTCCTGAATTACCTTCCTTCATGGAATTCAACAGCATGTCTATCTGGCTTTGTGATAATACATCTGACATAATGATTCACATTTCCTTCTATTCAGTAGCGTTATCGCCGTAAACCTGCTTGTAGTACTTATCAAGCTGATTCGAAACATTTCCTGTCTTGGTGATCAAAAGTTCTACCCTTCGGTTCTTCGCACGGTCCTCCGGCGTATCAAATGAAGCGATCGGACGGTGCTGTCCGAAAGCCGAACTGTAGAGCCTGTCAGCGGCGATAACTTTCTTTTTCTGCAGATAGGCAGTTACAACTGCGCTCCGCATAGCCGACAGTTCACGGTCCGTATTGATATTGTTCTTCTTATCTGGTCTTCCCTGGGACGTATGGCCGATGATCTGAATCTGCTCAATCGACTTTGCACACGGCTTGATGATCTTCGCAAAGACATCAATCATCTTCTTCCCGTCTTCCCTCATCACCCAGTCGTCGCCGTCAAAGAATACTTTATCACGAAATGTAATAAATGTATAGCCATCTCCTTGAGCAATTTCAACTTCCGATTCCTCGGCAAGTTCTTTGAGCTGCTGAAGCTGCTCGTAAAGGGAATCAAACTGTTCGTCAATCTGCTGCTGTTCCGGAGACGAGCCGGCAAAATCCTGCGGATCACTCAGATCATCTTCATAGATCGCATCTCTGTCCGTATCCTTCGGGAGATCGGTGCTTCCCGGCACATCATCATCTCCCGGCTGATTCTCTGTCGTGACAAGCTGGCTTACTTCCTTAGCCGCGTCAGGGTTGAGACTCTTGACAAGATTCTCCCACTTCACCTGGTCTACAGATGATATAGAATATAACAATACGAAAAAACATAAAAGCAGCGTGACCATGTCACCATATGTATCCATCCAGGAAGCGCCTTCCTCCGGTGCCTTATTTCTTTTTTTCATCTATACTCACTCCAACTGTTTACTATTTCTTAGACTTCTTTGATTTCCCGCCGCCTTCTTCGCCGTTCAGGATCTTCTGCTGATTCGTCTGATGGAGCAGGGAAACTAGTTTCTCTTTCAACACCTTCGGGTTATCTCCGGCCTGAATACCTACAACACCCTCAATGATTACCTGTTTATAGATAACCTCTTCATCATTACGGATACGAAGCTTTTTCGCGATTGGCCCGAAAAGCAGGTTGGCTAAGATACATCCGTAGAAAGTCGTAACCAGCGCTGTCGCCATACTGGCGCCCAAAGTGTTAGATGAGCCCGAAGACAAGTCCATGGATTTCAGCATGTTAACCAGACCAACCAGTGTTCCGATCATACCAAATGCAGGTGCATAACCAGATGCCTTCTCATAGATGGCAACTTCCCCGTCATGACGCTCGATCATACTGCTGACCTCATTCTCCAGGATCTCACGGACTTTCTCCGCTTCCATGGCATCTACGACCAAAAGGATTCCTTTCTTAAAAAACGGATCCTCCAGTTCATTTGCCTTCTCCTCAAGGACAAGCAGTCCGTCCTTCCTTGCCATCTGCGCAAATTCAATAATAGTGTCAATAACCGGTTCCGGCTGGAATTTCTTACCCGAGATCAGCTTTGTCATATGCTTTCCCATCTTTTTCAGCTTATCAAGAGGGAAACTGGCAATAACGGCGCTGAACGTACCTCCAAGTACAATGAGAACGCTTCCCGGATCCCAAAAGTTCGATATGCTTCCGCCTGTCATACAGCCGTATACAATAAACGCAAAACCAGCCACTATTCCTATAATTGTTGTCGGATCCATAATTATCTACACCTCCACCTTTATCCCGCTCGCAATTTTTCGATTAAACTGAACCACCTTTTCAATGATCTCCTGCGGGCTTTCTCTGACGATATGATACCTTCCGTTCATCATCGTAATCTTCGATTCAGGTATCTGATCTATATATTCAATCTGTCTGTCGTTTACCGTAATGCATTCGCCATTCAGTTTTGTCAATATAATCAAACCGAAACCTCCTGTCTTCGAGGCATCCGCCGAAATGGCGGATGCCTCATCCTGCCTTCATCAAATGCTCATATGTAAATCTATGCACTATCGTTTCATATTAACAAGTTGTTCAAGTATCTCATCTGTTACTGTGATAATCTTTGTGTTCGCCTGATAACCACGTTCCGTTGTGATCATTGTTGCAAAGTCAAACGCGAGGTCTGTATTGGACATCTCAAGGAATCCGCTGTTGATCAGTCCGGTTGCTTCTGTCGTCGGCATGCCGACGCATCTTCCTGAGTTCTGGCCTACCTCATAGTAGTAACCTGACTTCTGATTCAGACCATTCGGATTCTCTATATTGGCAACTGCAATCTGACCGATCGTAATGATCTGTTTGTCTATAGTCGTACCTACAACTGTACCATCCTGACCGATACGCCATGATGAAACCGTATACAGCTCTCCGTTCGCGTCAGCGCCCTCATTGAGCGGTACCCTTATCGGAACTAACTGATCATAATTCATGGTTACCTGTCCGTTCTCATCCTTTTCCTGGCTTACCGGCGCATAACCGTATACATAATTACCGCTGCTATCTACCAGATATCCGTTCGCGTCCGGATTGAAGATACCGACTCTGGAAAAATACGCCCCGCCTCCGGAAAGATCGATTCCCGGAACAACACTTCCTTGAATCTCTATCTGTGTGTTAAGCGTCTGGTTATACGGTCCTACGATAAAGAACCCGGTCCCGTCAACCATACAGTCAAGATCGTTGCCCGTATACTGTCCGTTTGTGTTACCAAAGTTTGTGCTGACAGAACTTACAACCGATCCATAACCAAGCTGAGATGTGTTTATACCACCCAGGGTACCTACCGTCGGGGTAGCTGATCCGCCCTGACCGCTTTTCAGATTCGTGTACACAGAATCCTGAAAATTTGTTGTTCTTGACTTATATCCCCATGTATTCACGTTCGCAATATTATTTCCAAGTACGTCCAACCTAGTCTGATGTGCTTTTAAACCTGCAATTGCTGCGTTCATTGATTTGACCATATGCTTTTACTTCCTTTCTGTTATAGCTTTATGCACCGTCAACAGCGTCTGTCAATCGGACAGAACGCCCTGCCTCCACATGTGGTCCGGCTAAAATAAAACGGCACTGTCAATATTGGTAAATATATTCTCTTTCATCTCTCTCTCTGTCATCATCGTGATCACCGTATTATTCGGGATATTCACGATAAATGCACTCTTATCGCCAATGAGCACTGCATCCTTCGAGCCTTTGTCTCTCGCCCGCTGCACTGCCTGGTTCAGATTACTGAGAAGTCCCTGTGTCACCTCCATACCGCGGGACTGCATACGCTGCGCGGCATGTTTTGAAAACTGTACTCCGCTCTTACTGTACTCCGCCTGCAGAGAATCCGCAAAACTTACGGAACCTGTTTTCTCCGGCACGTTCAGCTGATGAGAAAGCTTTAATTCTGATATATTGGATACGTTAGCAAGCTTTGATACACTCATCGCTTTTCCACCGCCTTTCCGCTTTCGCGTCCTAAAATAACTGTGTTACTTTCCTACACGGATTCACTTTTGTCTGTCTCAGTACTGCCCTCTGTTTCTCCGCCTTCTGTCTTATTATTCTCTTCATCTAACTCTTCTTTCGTCTTTACATCCCCGACAGACATGATCTGAGTCATCTTATATTCTTTATCACCGATATAGACGGTCGGTGTATCTCCGGCAAGAGAAACTCCGGTGATCGTACCCTTCGTGTACTTTCCGGTCCCGCGTCCCAGTTCATCTACCTCCGCTACTCTTACTTCCTTGCCAAGCATGGAGGTTGCGTACGTGATCATGCTGGTGGATGTCATCTGTGCCATCGCTGTGATCATCTTGGACTGTACAAGCTGTGCCATCAGCTCTGATGTATCCATCGGGTTATCCGGATCCTGATACCTCATCTCCGCCGCCATAAGCTGATAAAAGTCTGTCATTGTCAGCTCTTCTGTCGTCGCCGATACATTATTTCTTTCATATACCGAATTTTTCTGCGCCGCTTCGGTTCTCGTATAATTCGTAGCCGCCGCTGTAGTCTGTGCCGCTAATGAATTGCTGATTCCGTCTAAAGCCATATCCTCTCTCCTTTCCTATTAATGCGATTATCTGCTTCGTCAGATCATGCAAGCCCCAGTCTGAGCTGCTGCAAGAAATCCACAGAGCCCGCTTCCTGTTCCATCTTTCTGCGGTTCTCTTCATGCCTGCGCTCCTGCTCTTCCTTCTGCGCCTGCGCTCCGCTCCCGTCGCGTCCGTCCTCGTAGAATCGGGAATCCTGACTATTCTTGTCTTCTACGACAACTTCCATCTTATCCCCGAGAGTCGTCTCAAGCATCTTTCCAAGTTCTGATGCCTTACTCGACATCGCTTCCATCACCTTCGCGTTGGAACATACGATCGACACGGTCGTCTCTCCGGCCTCAACTGCAACTTTGACTAACAGAGCTCCTAAATTTCTCGGTGTCAGGCTGATCTCAAATTCCTGCCTGCCGCTGCTGATCTGCTTTGCGATCATATCCTTGAGCATATTCGCATATTCCGGCTTGATCTCTCCCGTCGGGGTAACCTCCACCTCGGCTTTGACCACTCCGCTGTCACTGCTTCCCTGGAACTGCATATAGGACATGCCTGCCTTGTCGGCCGCCGCCTCTGCTTTGACATCTACGATAGAGTTTTCCTCCTCCACGGGTTTTACCGCCGCGTACTTTCCGGCATCATCCGAAGCTGTCTGCTGTACCTTCTGTTCCGCCGGATGCTCCATAGACGCTTTTCCTATAAGCTCCTCTGCCCCAACCGACATCTCTGCCTCTGCCATCGCTTCCTGGGGAAGATCTTTCACAGCACCCGAAGCCAAAACCTGCTCTACCGCATCATTTCCCTGGCTTTCTAACAGAACAACATCTGTCTCCTGTTCCGGTACAGTAATGTTCTGCCCCCAGACTCTCTCTGCTCCCTCTGCCGTCCGGATACCTTCTGTACCCATCCGCATGAGACTCGCCAGCACATCCTGTCCTTCCGCAGTTTCCTGGCCCGCCGACATCTGCGGTCCCTGATTTTCTGACACGGCCTGGACATTCTCCGTCGCCTTCTCTGCCGCCAAGACATCTTTTTGATCGCTGGTCTGACGCTGAGGCTGGGCATTTGCTGAATTTGCCGCTCCTGCTGCATCTGTCAGCGCCTGACCAAAATCCGCCTTTTCGTTAGAAGATACTTTTTTGCTCTTCTGCGTCTGGGAAGTCTTTGAGCCTGACACTCCTTTTACTGCATCCATAAGACCATTCACCATTCTTTTTTACCTCCTTTCTTTTTAAAACAGACAAAATTGTTAATCTGTCTATTCTATTATATAACATTCTATAGTAATCTGTAAACAGAAATTACTACCGCGCTACAATCAGCCCATGATTGACAAATTCTTCCACGAGCTGTTCCTGTTCTTTCTGAACTTCCCTATTATATTCTTCCAGCTTTTTTTCTTTCAGCTTATCCAGTGAAGTTGTATCTGTCTTCGCCGCAATCAGCTCTTTACGTTTCTTCTCTTCCCGGACTCTGAGAGCCTTGAGCCTCTGAGTCACCCTGAACATCTCCCCCTTAAGATATTCCAGATAATTCTCGTATGTATGTATCCTGAGTATCTGGCATCCCTCTTCCTGCTCCCTCTTCATCTGCTGTCTGATCTCTACGTCTTTATCGCTCAATTCCCGGAACATCTCTTCCTGAATCCTGATTTCATGCATGATGGCTGCATGCTCATTGCGAATGCTGTTTTCATACTGGCGCTTATAGCTTAGTACTTTATCAAGCGCAAAAGCAAATTTTTTCACTGTAACTTCCCCCAGCGTCATTATTTATCAAACATTTCCTGCAATATCTTCACCGTCTGTTCTACCGAGAACGGCTCCTCGACTCTCTGCATAAGAAATTCATTGATCTGATTAATTTTAGAAATCGCATAATCCAGTTCCGGATTTGTTCCCGATTTATAGGCTCCGATTGAAATCAAATCTTCATTCTGTGTGTATAGGCTGTACAAGTCCCTCAGTCTTCCAGCCAGCTTTTTGTGTTCCGGCGTTGCAATGGACGACATCAATCGGGAAATGCTCGCATTGATATCTATCGCCGGATAATGATTAGAATTAGCAAGTTTTCTGCTAAGTACGATATGACCGTCAAGTATACCCCGGACAGTATCCGCAATCGGTTCATTTGTATCATCACCTTCTACTAATACGGTATATACTCCGGTAATAGAACCGTTATCAAAATTCCCGCTCCGTTCAAGAAGTTTCGGAAATTCCGCATAAATAGAAGGTGTATATCCTCTGGCAATCGGCGGCTCTCCGGTTGCCAGCCCTATCTCTCTCTGCGCCATGGCAAAACGTGTCAGCGAATCCATCATCAGAAGGACGTCATTGCCCTGGTCCTTAAAATATTCTGCGATCGTGGTCGCCACCATCGGACACTTCATCCGAAGCATCGCCGGCTGATCCGACGTCGCCACCACAAGCACCGAGCGCTTCATCCCCTCCGGCCCTAGATCCCGTTCTACGAACTCCAGCACCTCTCTTCCACGCTCTCCGACAAGTGCGATCACATTGATATCCGCCTTTACATTCCGGGCGATCATACCCATCAGAGTGCTCTTGCCCACACCGCTCCCGGCAAATATCCCTATACGCTGTCCTTTTCCAATTGTATTCAGCCCGTCGATAGCTTTAACACCAAATTCCAGCGTCTCCCGTATAGGCGGACGGTCAAGCGGATTGATGCTCGGGCTTTCTACATAATAATACTTGCCGGATCCAAAAGATCCCTTATTATCAATAGGATGACCGAGAGCATCGATAATCCTGCCCCTCAAGAATTCTCCCACCGGAATCTTAAGCCTCTTTCTCGTATTGCGCACATAACTGTCAGAACCAATACCATTAATATTCTCATATGCCATCAATTGTACCTTGTCATCACGAAATCCTACAACCTCCGCAGGAATTTCTTTCTTCTGTTTCTCATTGTAAATGAGAACGATGTCACCGATACTTGTATTACTGCCGGATGCCTGCATCGACATTCCGGTGATATTTTCTATCTTTCCGATATAACTGACCGTCTCAGCATTCAGTATCTTCCCCGGCAGTTCTTTCAGCATACTTTTTCAGCTCCTTTACAATCTGGCGTTATTCATAATCTCACGGATATTCTCAAGCTGTGTTCCCACACTTACATCAATGATCTCATCAGGACGCTCGACAATACATGTTCCCGTCTCTTCACCATCCATAATAATGATCTTAACTGTATCCGAAAGATTGCTAAGCTCCTGCAGGAATCTCGGGTCGGCACTGATATCACGGCCAATCTCCTGGGTGGCTCCGATATAGATCTTTGCCCATGCGCTCTTTTTCAGTTTCTCTGTCGCCGCCAGAATCATCCTCTCGATCACCCTGGCATTAGAACGGAGACTTGTTCGGACAATCTTCTCGCCGATGGCAAGAGACACCTCTTTCAGATCGTCCATATATTTTTCCAGCGTCTTCGTTTTCTGTGTCTCCACATCCACGATACATGATGCCAGCATATCCTCAAGCTCGATGATTTTCTTATTATAAATATCCAGCCCCTTTGCCTCGCCTTCCCGGAAACCTTCCTCATATCCGGCTTTATGTCCGGCTTCAAGCCCTTCTTCATAAGCCTCATGCTTGATCCGTTCGGCAGCATCTCTCGCATTATCAAGAACCTGTTCCGCCTGTGCCATCATCTCATCAATCTGACGCTGAAACTCTTCTTTGCGCCGGTCCTCCTCTGAAGGCTCCTCATGTTCCGGCTCTTCAAGATCGTCCTTCGCCTCAAGGATCTGTTCAATCTTCTTTTTCACATCGAACAGCGGATATTCAAAAGAACTCTGTATATCCGCCGGCGCCTGCGATGTCTTCACTACTCTATACAATAATCTCGTCCTTTCCGCCCTTGTTAATTACCAGCTCGCCCTCTTCCTCAAGCTTTCTGATAACACCAACAATACGTGACTGCGCCTCTTCTACATCACGCAGCTTTACATTGACTGTAACCTCCAGGTCTGATCTGACCTGTTCTGCCATACGGCTGGACATATTGGAATAGAATGCAGCCAGAATCTCTTCGCCCGCGCCCTTCAGTGAGTACACGACATCCTTCATATCGCAATCCCTGATGAAACGCTGGATAGACCTGTTGTCCATAGTAAGGATATCCTCGAATACAAACATCTTCTTTCTGATCTCTTCTGTAAGTTCCGGATCGTCCTTGCCCATCTCGTCGAAGATAAACTTCTCGTTGCTTCTGTCCATGTGGTTCATGACATCCGCAATATAATCAATACCGCCGATACTTGTGAAGTCGGTAGTAAGAATATTGTCAAATCTGCTTCTGAGCTGCTGCTCAACTATCTTAATGGCATCTGGAGACGCACTGTCCATCAGCGCAATACTCCTGACAACCTGAATTCTTTTTTCTTCCGGCAATTCCGCAATTACAGATGCCGCCTTGTCAGATTCCACATAGGAGAGCACAAGCGCGATAGTCTGCGCCCTCTCATGCTGCAGGATAGAGAAAAGATTCTTGACATCCGCTTTCTCGATAAAGTCGAAAGAACGGTTCTTTAAGTACTTGGATACTTTCTGCAAAAGTTCCGTGGCCATATCCTCGCCGTACGCCTTCTCGAGCACTGCCCTTGCATACTCAAGACCTCCGTCTGTCACAACCTTCTGCGTCAGGCACGTCTTGTAGAACTCATCCAGTATCTGCTCTGTCTGCTCTGCTTCAAGGTGGCCTAGCTTCGCCACCTCAAGGGTCAGCTTCTCCGCATCTTCATTACTCAGATATTTATAAAGCTTTGAAGCCTTATCGGTTCCAAGTGCAATTACAACCGCCGCAGCCTTTTGCTCAGGCACCAACGTTCCATTAATATCAATTGCCATCCTCATCACCTCCGCGCAGCCAGTTCTTAAGCATCTGAGCTGTAAGTTCCGGATTTTCATCCGCAAACGCTCTTACCTTTTCACGCAGCTCCTGACTTCTCTGGTTCTGTATATTCAGAAGTTCCGGTGAATACTCGTCGGTTTCTTCTCCCTCTGCAGGTTCTTGTTCTACACCCTCGCCTTCCGGAATCTCCTCCGGAATCTCCTCGAGTATCGCCTCCTCTGCCTCCTGCTGTTTCTTCTTGCGCTTCTTAAGTACGACAAGCAGCGCGATCAGCAGCAGAAGCAGTGCGATAACTCCTATGATTACAAAGAGCAGATTGTCTTTGATCGCCTCTGTGATCACTTCCATCGTACTCCTGCTCTGTGTTCCGGTATCTTCGTAGAACGGAGCATTAGCGATAGCGATCTTATCAATTCTGTCCTCCGGGGCGATACCGACCGCATTACCTACAAGCTCCTGTATCTTGTTCGTCGTAAGATCTCCCAACGTTCTGCCATTAATCGCAACCGACACCGTCACATCCTGAAGGACACCTGTGTCGATCTCTCCCTGCTCCTTGATCTGGTTGACCAGATAATCTCTCGTCCAACTCTCGCTTGTATAGCCATTTCCGCCCTGATTGGCATTGGCCGTATACTGGGAGATATCAGAATTCGTCTCAGTGCCCACGACACCGTTGGCCCCCGCAGTATCTCCGCCGCTTTCTCTGGAACCGGTATCCTTGTTCAGTATTCCCGTCTTGTCATTCTCATCAATCTTCTCCGGTGTCGTATACGTCGTAGACTCCCGGATGATCTTCTCCATATTGACCGTACCCTTAGCTGACACCCTGATATTGTCTTCACCATAGAACGGTTCCAGCACATGGACCACCTTCTGAGCCAGCTGTACTTCAATAAGCTTCGACAGCTCCTGTCCATCTTCACCAGAAGATGTACTGCCGTCAGAATCTGAAACGATGATCCCATTCCCGTCAAGAACAGTTACATTCTCAAGCTTCATATTCGGCACGCTCTGCGCCACCAGCCTCTGGATGCCCAGCGCCTGTCTGGCCGTGGGAGATCCGCCATCTTTCATGATCGTAACTACAGACGCACTGGGGGCACTAGAATCTGTCTCCTCATCCGTCAGCACATATTTGCTTTCTTCGCCCAGGGCAATCGTCACTTTTGCATCCTTCACACCGTCGAAAAGCCGCACGGTCGCGCCTATACGGTTTTGGAGCTCATACAACTTATATGTCTGCTTTTCCATGTCAGTAGTCATACCGCCCGCATTGTTTGTGAATACGTCGTATGTAAATCCGCTCTTCGGATATCCCTCCTGCGCAAGCTGTGCACGGGTGGTATCTGCTACATCCACTGGAACTTTAATATTTCCTGAGCCGTCAGAGGTGTAGTGCACATTCATCTCCTGCAGTTTGGCGAGTATCTCCGTCGTCTCCTCCTCCGTCACATTCGTAAAAAGCGTTACATAATCCTTGTGATTAAGCACCAGCGTGATCACAATCGCACCGACAACGATAGCCGCAAGTACAGCTACAGCTATTATCTTTGTTTTTCTGCTCAGGTTCGTAAGATATTCTTTTACTGTATTCAGCTTCTCTTTCATTCGTCAGTCTGTCCCATCTATAAATTATAAAGAAATACGCATCAACTCATTATAAGCTTCTACCGCTTTATTGCGCAGCTGAACAAGCAGCTTCACAGACAATTGTGCCTCTGCCGCCGCAATCGGTACCGTATGTGCATCATCTATCTGCCCTGTCGCCAGCAGATATTGTTTATCCTCCAGATTCTTCTGCGTATCTTTTACATTCTGTATAGCATCTGAAAAAACATCTTTAAAAAGGGCCGTCCCCTCCTCTATGACTGAACTTGAAGCTTTGATTCCGCCGGTGCCGAACTTTAATGGCTGGATCGGCGTGATAAATTCTGTCGCCATGCCTTTATATCCTCCTTAAAAAACAAGCTTTATTTTACATCTTATCCGTCAATTACAGCGCTCAGTCTCGATATCTCGCTGTTCACCGACTGAATCGCATACTGATACTGCAGTGCTGCTCTTGTAAGCTCCGACATCTCCGCATCTGCAACTACATTGTTGCCATCCATACGGGCCGTCTCCGTATCCGATTCCTCCACCAGCCATCTTGCGGAATCCGCCGCCCGCCTGACTGCCGCACGGTCTCCGGATGCTCCTTCAAGTTTCGCCCGGTACAAGTCTTCAAATGTTACATATTTCGCTTTATACCCCGGTGTGTCAACATTGGCAAGATTTCCCGCCGTAACCGCCTGCTTTTTCCACAAAAAATCAAGTGATTTTTCCGAGACAAGAATTCCGTTTCCAAAGATCTGATTCATCATATCACCATTCCTTATCTTAGTTTCTACCTATTATAAAGCGGCAGACCATACTGTGCCCTCCTGATGCATCCGCCGTCTATAAACACTGAAAACCGCAAAAAATATACATAAAAACACATTAGAAAGTTTACTACTTCTTTTTGCAATTGTCAACCTTATGTATGATTCTTCCATATATTTCACAAACAGTTCACAGTATCGCATGCTTATAAAAACACGCTTCCGCTGCCCTCTTCTTCATCAAAATCCAGTATACTCTGCAGCTTTTGCTGCATCTGCAGCTGCATCATCTGTACCATCATCCTGCTCAGATCACTGTACCCTGTGTCCATAACGGAAGATGCCATTCCCTCCTGTCCCTTTACCGCCTCAGTTGTGCCGGATATGTTCACCGTCTGGTTCGTATTAAAGTCTTTTCCCGCATACTCAAGCACACGTTTCACATAATTCTGGGTCTCCTTAAAAGGTGGAATCCCACCGTACTTCGCAACATTGCCGCTGCCTGCGTTATACGCTGCAAGGGCCAGTTTTGTATCTCCATCATATTTATCCAAAAGCTTCGCAAGATATCTCGAGCCGGCCATAATATTCTGTTCCGCATCGTATGCATTAGTCACCCCTAAGCTTTTAGCTGTCCCCGGCATAAGCTGCATAACACCCATAGCTCCGCAATGGGACGTGGCCGAAGCCCGGAAATTGGACTCAGCCTTGCCCACCGCCTTAAGAAGGCGGATGTCCACCCCGGTTTCCTTTGACGCCCTCTCAAAGATCTCATCCATCGGTGTCGATATACCGCCAGAGGTTCTGACCGCAGCCGTATTCGCAGCTGTATCCCGAAGCACCCGGCCAAAGCTTTGCTGTCCATAATTGCCATAATTACTATAATTGCCGTAATTATCGCCATAAAGCCCGTAGCCGTTACCCGAATATAATCCTAAAAGCTGATACAGCTGAACAAAATTCATTTTTCTTACCTCCACTAAAAATAATCTCGTAATCATCTTGTATTTTCTATATTTACACGGTATGATAATAGAATATCACATATTTATAAAATTTGAAAGGAGCAATGACCATGTTTCTCACAGAATGCAAACAGGCTGCCCTCTATACCGTAGAAGATATCTTTCTATGCGACGCCGCCGTATCCCATATCAGCGAAGATTCCGCTACCCTCACTGTAACTAAGAGCAATTCTGACCTCACACTTACAGAAGCGCATGTCACATTTTTCGATTCAGCAAAGGGGCTGGTTACATATTCCTGCGAATTATCCGGATTCAAGAAATCAAAACGGGTCTCAACCAACGAATATTACTTTACCCGCTGTACAGCTATCGAACAGCTGTCCGTGATGCAGCGGCGCAACGATATCAAAGTTCCTGTCAACCTCTCTATCGGAATCTCAGGCAGAACGCAAAAAGGATATGTGTCAAATGCTGCCGCAACCGTATGGAATATCAGCGCAGGCGGAATCTTTATCACCACCCGTGAATCTTTTTCGATCGGCGATGTTGTAGATTTCCATTTTACCACCGCAGACCTTCCTTCCATCTCTCTTCAGGCGGAGATCCTCCGTATACAAGAGCACCGGCACTTAAGGAAAATCATCGGTTCAAGAACAGACGATACGGAGCTGATCGGTTACGGATGTCGCTTTGTCCGTCTTCCTTCCCGCGCCGAATCACAGATCAGAAATTTTGTATTCCGCCAGGATCTGATTCACCGCAGATGGATCTCCTCCATGGAATAAACGATACCCTTCCGGTATTATCCGGCATATATATCTTCTGCCCTCCTAATGGGCAGGAGATTCTTTTGTCTCTGTTGTATTCTCTTTCACGCCGGCCTCTTCTCCGCTCTCTGCCGCCCCTTTGGCTTCCCCGTCATCTTCAGCCCCCTCAATGCTTTCTTCCCCTTCTTCGTCCGGATCCTTATCCTCTTTCTTTCCCGGAACATAATTCAGGAAATAAACATAGATATCGATGATCGCCTGATAAAGCTCTGTCGGTATCTCCGCTCCTAAGTTAAGCTGCGTAAGCATCGTGGCAAGAGAATTATCCTCATATACCGGGACTCCGGATTCCCTGGCCACCTCCACCATCTTCTCCGCAATATAGCCCATCCCCGAGGCCACGATGATCGGCGCCGCATTCTTATTCTCATCATAAGACAACGCTACTGCCTTCTTGTTCAGTACATCATTAAATTTTGACATTGATCGAATTCTTCCTTTCAAATATCTGCGGAAATGCCTCGGAGATCGCTATGGATTCCTTGCTGCTGCCGAAAAACAGTTCCTGCCCGGTAAGCCCGTTCTCCGCCAGAACCTCCGCCACCTTATTCCGTATCTCCTTCTCCTTATCCTTAAGGCTGTCAGGGTAATTGAGCTGCATATTCACCTTCTTATCCTGATAGACAAAGAACAGATCGAAAAATCCAAGTTCCTGGATATCGAACTTCACCAGCCCCTGGATCACCCGCTCTTTCTCGCTCTCTCCCGCGCCTCTCCCGGCATCCGGATCAACCCACATCTCTGCAAAAGTCAGATTTCCGTTCACCTGCATGGGCAGCATCATATGTAACACCGGCATGTACACGCTCTCATTGAGCAGGATAGAGGTCATCATATTCTTAAATACCATCTTCTGTTCGATGTTCGCGCCCTGCTGCATCCCGTTCTGGATCATGGAGACGAATCCCTTCATCCATTTATTCTTCCCGATCGCCTTTTCAAAATCCGTAGTCTCAAGCACCTTAAGAAGACTCTGAGTCTCGAATCCCTTAAAATACTTCTGCATAGCGGAGTACTCCATCAGCTGTTCGAACCGCTCAAGGACCCTGGCTGCATCGCCGTTCTCATAACGCGCCGTCAGCGCCGCGAGAAACGCCGCTCCCTCACGCACATTTCCCCTGTCATGGGTTCCTCCGATGTATTTATTCAGATAGGGCAGCATCTTTCCTTTGATCAGCGCAGCATTCTCTGCCGTACTGCCCGGCCCGGCGCTGCCGCCGAACTTCATCTGCTGCTGCATTTCCTCCATCTTCTCCCGGCCGCTCTGAAGCATCCCGCTTTTCAGCTCTTTTATGGTCTGCTCGATCTCTTTAAGGATATGCTTTCCCTCCGCCATGTCCGTATAGCGTTTCATGAAATCCAGTATCCCCGCCCTGAGCTCCACATTCTTCGTCTCGCTCATTACCTGACGCAGAAGCGAAAAGAACGCCCCCTGGAAACGGATCGCCGAGTCCCCCTGGTCTTTAAGAAGTTCAAGCATATTCTGGGGATCCACCTGAATCATCTCAAGAAACTGCGCAAGCTCCTGGGCCGAGCCTTCGCCCATCCCCGCCTTTACCTGATTGCTCAGCTGTTCAAAAAAGACAGTGGCGAACTGCTCAGTCATCACGCCCTCAGACTTCATCTGGGAAATGAACCCTTCAAAATTGGACTGATACTGGAACTTAAGCCCTACATTCTGTTCTTCTGCGGCAGAATCACTCCTCGCATCCGCGCGGACAACCTTATTAGGAACCACCGGCCCCTGTATACGGGGATCTTCGCGGTTCTGCATATCGGCTCTCGGCTGCGACATGTTGTCATAATTTCCTGCCATCGGAGTTGTGACTCTCAAAATATTAGACATTTTTTCACCTACTACTATTTTTCTATTAATTTTTTCGATTTACGGTCGATATATATGTTAATAAAATGTGTTGACATTAGAGTAACACATCTAACTCTCTGTTGGCAATATTTTAAGATAAATTTATATTATAAGATAAGGTGGTGCGAACACTATGGATGCTTCTATGGAAGGCTTGTTAGAGACTTATCTCTTTGAAACTAACTCCCTGCTCGATGGGTTGGACGAACTCCTGATCAACGCTGAGAAGATTGGGGATTTTTCTGAGGACGATGTTAACGAAATTTTCCGCAGTATGCACACGATCAAAGGTTCTTCTGCAATGTTAGAGTTTAATTGTCTTATGGAAATTGCCCATCATATAGAAGACCTGTTCTTCTATATTCGTGAAAACGGCATTGATTCTCTGGATCAGACACATAAGAGCGAACTCTTTAATCTGATGTTCAAGTCAACCGACAAACTCCGTTCGGAGATCGAAAAGGTTGAGAACAATGAACCGCTCGAAACTAATATCGACAGCTTTGTGGGGGAAATTAACGGGCTGCTTAAAAAGATTTCAGGTGAAGGGTCTGACACTGCCGACGCGAAAGACGGCGGTAAGGATGCGGCTCCTGCTGACGGCGCAAAAGTTTCGGCTATTCCCGATTCTGCAGGCGATATCCCCTATTTTATCCATGTCTATTTTGAAGACGGATGCGGCATGGAGAACCTGCGCGCATTCATGATCGTGAATGCCCTTCAGGAAAGAGAACTTAATTTTACTTATTATCCGGATGATATTGATTCCAATCCGGACAGCGCCGAAAAGATCATTGAGGACGGCTTTTATATCGGATTCCATTTAGAAGAAGATTTGGAAAAGGGTGCGACAGTAGTCGAGAACTCCCAAAATATCCGTTCCTACGAGATGGTGGAGAATCACGAAGAACACGCTCCGGAATCCCCTGTACAGGAAGAAAAGACAGCTGCTTCTGTCCATGATACAGCAGCTCCCGCAGCGGCATCTCCCGCAAAGAACAAGTCAGACGCGGTTCCCGCAAAGAAAAAGGATACCGCTACCCACGGAGCTGTCAAGCAGGATCTGATCAGTGTCAACCTGTCGAAGCTAGACGCCCTGATGGCGCTTGTCGGAGAGATCGTGATTACCGAATCCATGGTTACCTCCTCTCCGGATCTCCAGGGATTGAATCTTGATAACTTCAACAAATCTGCACGGCAGCTCAGAAAGCTTACCGACGATCTTCAGGACATCGCCATGTCTCTGCGGATGGTATCCGTATCCGGCGTCTTCCAGAAGATGAACCGTATCGTCCGTGATATGAAGCAGAACTTAAACAGAGATGTGCGTCTTAAGATCATCGGCGAAAACACCGAGGTGGACAAGACAATCGTAGATGGTATCGGCGACCCGCTGATGCACATCGTGCGTAATGCGATCGATCACGGTATCGAGGAGAATGTAGAAGACCGTATTGCTGCCGGCAAAGATCCGCAAGGTGAGGTTATCCTCTCTGCTACCCACACCGGAAGCGAGGTTATCATCTCCGTATCCGACGACGGCCGCGGCATGGATACAGACGCGATCCTTGCAAAAGCCGCACGCAACGGAATACTTACCAAACCGGAGTCTGATTACTCTCAGAAAGAGATCCTGATGCTTCTGATGACACCGGGCTTTTCTACCAACACAGAAGTTACGGAATATTCCGGACGAGGTGTCGGTCTTGATGTTGTTAAGAAAAATGTGGAAGCCATCGGCGGAGTGGTAAGCATCACCAGCGAGCTCGGAAAAGGAAGCTGTACAACTCTTAAGATACCGCTCACTCTGGCAATTGCAGATGGTATGGAGATCTCCGTAGGAAAGTCTATCTTTACTGTTCCGATCTCCAATATCCGTCAGTCCTTTAAGGCGACAGAGGATGATATCGTTCTGGATCCGTCAGGACATGAGATGATCCGCTGCATGGACGCATTTTATCCGATCGTCCGCGCTCATGAATTATACAATATCCCGGATGCCTGCACAAGGATTGAAGACGGTATCCTGATGTGGGTAGACGCAAGTGATAAATCCTACTGCCTGTTTGTTGACAAGCTGATCGGGGAGCACCAGGTCGTTGTAAAACCGCTCCCGCCGTATCTGCAGCAGTTCCATATCAAGGATTCCGGCATCAGCGGATGTACGATCCTTGGAGACGGCAATATCAGTATTATCCTTGACATAGCGCACGTATACGAAGCCGCAAGAGGAATATATTAGAGATAGATGAGGAGGTAACAACATGGCAGAAACAACTGTTGATATTATTGAAAATGAAAAAGGGAATACCCCGAAAAACATTCAGCGTTTCCTTACCTTTGTGTCTGACAATATTACTTTCGGCGTCAGTACAGACTATGTGATCGAGATCATCTCCAGCTACATGATCTGTACACTGCCGATGGTGCCGGACTATATCAAGGGAATTATCAATCTGCGCGGACAGACGATCCCGATCATAGACATCCGGCTGCGCATGGGCAAGATGCCGCAGGAATACACGGATACAACTTGTATCATCATTCTTGAGATCAATGACATCTCCGTAGGTATTGTCGTAGATTCCGTAACCCAGGTGCAGGATATCGATCTTGACCGGATATCCCCTATCCCGACACAGAACCAGCAGGAACTCACGTCCTCCATGATCTCCAGGGAAGATGGTTCCGTCGTTCTTTTCCTTGACTGCGAAGAATTGATCCGGCAGTAATATAATAAGGAAGAAATTACACGAATAAGGAGTTAAAGTATGTTATCACTTAACGAGAATGATTTCCGAAAACTTATCACTTTTATCAAAGGCCGCTATGGGATCGACCTGTCACAGAAGCGGCAGCTTATCGTCGGAAGGCTTTCTAATACCGTTGTGTCGATGGGGTACTCTACCTTCACCGAATACATTGACCATATCCTGTCACAGAAGAATCCGCAGGATATCGAGCTTATGCTCAATAAATTAACTACGAATTACACTTTTTTCCTGAGAGAATCTGCTCATTTTGACTATTTCAGGGACACTGTCCTTCCATACCTGGAGAGAACGAAGCGCGACCACGTGTTAAGCATCTGGAGCGCCGGCTGTTCCTCCGGCCAGGAGCCCTATACTCTCTCAATGATCCTTAAAGAGTATTTCGGCGCCAAAGCCGGCAACTGGGATACCCGTATCCTTGCCACAGATATCTCTCAAAATGCTCTGAAAGCCGCTTCCGAAGGCATTTATGATGAAGAATCCTTAAGTGCTCTTCCGGCGGCATGGAAGCAAAAATATTTTAAACGCACCAATGAACCCGGTGTCTATCAGGTAGCGGATGTCCTGAAGAATAATGTTATCTTCAGAACCTTCAATCTGATGGATCCCATCCGTTTTAAATTAAAATTTGACGTAATATTTTGCCGTAACGTAATGATTTATTTTGACCAGCAGACAAAGGATGCCCTTGTACAGCGGTTCTACAATGCCACCGTACCCGGCGGCTATCTGTTCATCGGTCATTCAGAGAGTTTAAATAAGGCGACAACTCCTTATAAATATCTCATGCCATCGGCCTACCGCAAGGAGTAGCCGGGCGGCAATGTCAAAAGGAAAGGACTTACAATGGCAAGCAAAAAAATAAAAGTATTAATTGTAGATGATTCCCTCGTATTTGTGAATTTTCTTTCAAAAGAGCTTCCGCTTGCAGACAGCAATATTGAGATTGTAGGCTATGCCATGAATGCAGCGGATGCCATGAGAAAAATTCCGGTTACGAAGCCGGATGTCATCACACTCGATGTCGAGATGCCGCGAACTAACGGAATAGATTTTTTAAAGGAGCTGCTTCCCAAGCATCTCCTTCCTGTAATTTTGGTTTCCTCGCTGAATGTAAGCGTATTCGATGCTCTTTCAAACGGAGCAGTTGATTTTGTCAAGAAGCCGGACATGAGCCGCAATTACAGTTCGCGTGTCTTTATCCAGAACTTAGCTTCCAAGATCAATATCGCCTCCAATGCGACGGTGAAGCTTCCGAGAGTATTCCGCGGAAGCGCTGCCTTAAAGAAAGACAGCAGCACGCAGACACCATCGCCTCAGTCTTCATCGTCCGTATCGATCCGCAAACCGGTGCTCTCTTCGATGTCCGCGCCAAGGCTTACGAACCGGAGCCTCAGACTCAATGACTTTATCATCGCTCTCGGCGCCTCCACCGGAGGAACCGAAGCAACCTTACAGGTATTAGAACAACTCCCCGCTGATATACCGGGTATGGTCATCACCCAGCACATGCCGGAGGGCTTCACTAACATGTACGCACAGCGCCTGAACCGCCTGTGTAAGATGGAGGTCCGGGAAGCAGTAAACGGCGATGTCGTCCGCAGAGGACAGGTTCTCATCGCTCCTGGCGGCGAATGTCAGATGAAAGTTGTCCGTCTCGGCGGAAAGTATACCGTGCGTATCTATCCCGGCGAGAAAGTGAGCGGACACCGTCCGTCTGTGGATGTCCTCTTCCAATCCGTAGCCCAGGCAGCCAAATCCGGCGCGGTCGGGATCATCCTTACCGGTATGGGCCAGGACGGCGCTTACGGCCTTCTGGATATGCATAAAGCCGGCGCCTACACCATCGGACAGGACAAGGAATCCTGCGTCGTATACGGCATGCCAATGGTTGCCCAGAATATCGGCGCAGTTACTGTACAGGCGTCATGTGCGAATATACCTTCGGTGCTGATGAATTATCTGAATACATTATAAGAAAATAGATAAGACAGAGAAAAGTATACAGAAAAATCTATATACAGACACATAGAACACGGCGGGAATCATCCCCGCCGTGTTCTATACAACAACCTCATAGATATATTTTCCATTTAATATAATTTCTTTCATCCCTGTCTTTTTATTTTGATTAAAATTAAAGCTAAGCATATACCCTGTATCAATATTATAAAACTCCAGATAATCAAAGAGCTGCTTTTCTCCTCTTTGATTATATTCTTTTCCGTGCCATATTTTGAGTTCAACAATATATTGCTTCCCCAGATAATCTATGATAATATCCGTTCGCTTCATATCCCGGGTCTGCGCCTCTATATAATAATTTCCCTTTCCATTTATGATTGGTTTTAAATAGAGCAAAAATATTTTACGCCCCTGTTTTTCAACAAACTTCTGATCACTCTCACTATAAATTTCTGTAAAATGCTGGCAGAACTTTTGCATCACAAGCTTCATCTGTAAAGTTCCATTTATAATATACTGGCTCCGCTCCATAACTCCTGTCTGATAGATCATGCTATCTACAGCAAGCTCTGAAAGAAATAAATCATAAAGCTTAGTCTCAAATATCCGATTTCCAATTGCAACAATCCCCTCCCGGTCTTTCATAAATCCAAACGTCACACCCAGATTGATCAAAGGATTTTCTATCTCAAAGGAATATGTATTCCCGCAGAATAATATATCCAGGATCATCTGCTTCAGTTTAGGATAATCTGCCATTTTTTTTATCATATCATCAAATAAGGTATTAGAGCTTTTACGCAGCAAAGCCTCTGCTGCCATTATCCCCGCCGGAGTCCATACATCACTTTTTTGCGGAAATCTCTCCGTCCCGCTTAGATCTTCATCCGCCAACTGACAGATGCGTGAAACCAGATAAGGATATCCTGAAGTATAATCATATATCAGTCTGCTGATAACACTGATATCCATTCCCGTATGATGATCCGCCTCATACTCCTGCAGCATAGCCGCAATTTCATCAGGCATGAAATTCATATTCACCTTAAAATCCGCGGCAATATTCCACGGACTATTGTACTTTAACTCCTGATCAGGATGCAGCTTTATTTTTAAATTTTTAATATTATATACACCGGCAAGTATAACAGACGCAAAAGTACAGTCATTTTTTTTAAGCTGTTCTAAATATTTATTCCTTAAAAGTCCCAAAAAAGACAAAAATATCTGATTATCAGAGCTTTTATCCACTTCATCGACAATAAGAATAATCTTTTTATCAGAATTACTGCAAAGCTCTGTGATACGTTCATTCAAATCATCCAATGGAAACTGCTCAGAAAGAATAGCATCCCATTTTTCTAAAAGCACCGGGGATACCTGCTGCATTTTCAAAATACGGCTGATCTTACGCTGCAGACCCGCAGCCAGGGCATATAACGACACAAATAAATCATCTGCCGCCTCAAAACTTAACTGTATCACAGTATACTGTTGTTTCAGGCGCTGTTCAAGCAGATATAAAGTTGTCGTCTTCCCATATTGCCTCGCACAGTTAATCGTAAAATATTTTCCTTCTTCAATATAATCAGAAACGATAACATCAAGTCTGCTGCTGATATCTACCATGTAATTTTGTTCCGGAATACAGATACCGGTCACATTAAACCTTTTTAACATTTTACATCTCCAACAATCATCTCGTTTTTTGCTCCTTTATCCCCAGCCATTCATACAGGACGTTTGCTCTGCTTTCAAAAATGATTTTTCCAATCAGGAAATATTCAGCAGCCCTGCAATATCCGAAAAATCAATAAACAAATCGTCATAGATATTGACTTTGATTGCAGCATCAAAAGAATACTGGACATTAAGGACATTTCCTTCAAAATAATTCACTGTTACTGTCTTGCGGCGATAATCTACAATCCAATACTCCCTGACTCCGGCATTTTTGTAATAATACAGCTTACGGATATAATCGTCCGCCGGATTCCCCGGGGAAACGATCTCAATGATAAAATCCGGAGCCCCGTTACAGCGTTTTCCATCTAATTTGTCTTTATCACACACAATCATAATATCCGGCTGAACAATAGTAAGAAGCTCTGCAGAAAGCTTGACATCAAATGGAGCTGGAAACACCTGGCATCTTCCATCTTTCCTTCGGAGGTAATTGCGGATGAAAACGAGCAGTTCCGTAAGGATTGTCTGATGAATCTGGGACGGGCTTGCCATATAATAAATCTGCCCGTCAAAAACTTCTGCCCTTGTATCCTCCGGCAGCGCTTCGTATTCTTCTAAAGTAATAATAGCCGGTTGGGGCTGTAAAGCTGACATAATGATATTTCCTTTCTTTTCAAGACATTGCTATCAATATTCTCATTATATCAACAGGGAACAGACGTGTAAAGTATACTTATAAATAGTTTCTTAGTCAGGACAACAGTATTGGCGCAGCATTTACAAGAGGTCTGTTTAATTCGACCTTTATGACAAATCTCTAAAGGACATGATAGTAAAAATCTGTTGAACAGTCCGGGGCTTTAACAGCCCCGGATGATTTTTTCTTACACTGTATTCAATCATCGAATGTCTGCTCCCTGTGCAATTGCAGTTTGCCTGAGCAACCCTGCCAGTTCTGCATATCCTGTTTTCATGGCTGTCTTTAGGACAAACAGCGTATCTTTCAGATTGTCAAATCGGTAAAGCCGCGCCAGGAAATCATAAGCCTGCTCCGCTGCGGTATTCGGATCGCCTTGAAGCAAGCTTATAAGAGCCGCCAAAGTATCTTCCTGATAGCGGTTGACACGCAGGGAAAGAGTGCCATAGTAAACACATTTTGCAGCGTCCCCGCGCTCTGCATAACAGAGACGTAGTATATTGTAGACAAAGTCAAGTCTTGCTGACAACTTCAAGGAAGAACTTCCTTTGTACTGCTCAAGCTTCTCAAGAGCAAGCTCCAAAAAATGCGCCCCTTCCATCTGCTTTCCGATACGGATCAGGAAACGGCCCATATAGAATTCCACATCTGGAAACAACTTCCCTGTCTCCGTAAATATATCATAATACTGGCGCACCTGCTGTTCATAAGAGCTTATCGCTTCATCCGGCAGGAAGGACACTGCCGAGAACCAAACTGCAAATGCCGCAAAGAGGCGGTCCTCACTGATTGTAAGCGTCTTACCTTCTGCTATGCGTTCAATGACATGCTCCATGCTTGCAATTGCCTCTTCTGCCTGATCGCTTCCGGCATAAGATTCCCCAAGGTATGACCACAGATCATAATTTTCCGGGTCTTCTTCTACAGATTTTCGCAACAGAGGGATGTTGCGGTTACCTTTTTCGCTGCGTACGGAATCACTGTAGCCAGTATGCATGATAGATAAATCTGTCGGAACATAGCGCAGGGCCTGTCCACCGGCCAGACTTAAGCCTTCATGGACTCGATTCTTATAGCGCAGCCCTTTCATATTCCGGAAGATCCGATCATGCTGTCCGGAAGAGAATACCTCCCCGTCATCATTTAGATGATACATCGCTGAACGCAGCATATGAATTCTGGTGCCTTTCAGTGAAGCATTTTCCACCTTTCGTATGACACCCGGGATTCGGTGGGCATCCCTTTCCGGAAAGTATTCATCCGCATCCAGAAATGCGATCCAGTTCCCGGATGCCTGCTCGATGGCATAATTCTTCGCCGCCGAAAAATCATCGCACCATTCAAAATGGAACACCTTTGCCCCCATCTCTTCAGCAATCGGTACAGTGTTATCGGTGGAGCCGGTATCTACGACAACCTGCTCATAGACAATCCCCTTCCCCCAGGAGAGGGCGCGCCGTATATTCTGTTCTTCATTTTTTACAATCATACATTGTGATATCTTAATCTGTCCTGCTTTCTTTCCCATATATACATTCTCCTGAAATACAAAACAGGCACCTGCTTCTTGGTATGGAAGCAGGTGCCTGCTGATTATTTAATTCTTATCCTGTGTCTCATACGAAGACCGGATGAATCATTGTAGCTGTCTTACCGCTTGCCAGCCAATTACTGGAGTAACTGAAGAACGCCCTGCGGAATCTGGTTAGCCTGAGCGAGCATAGCCTGGGAAGCCTGAACAAGAATGTTATTCTTGGTGTATGCCATCATTTCCTCAGCCATGTCAACGTCACGGATACGGCTCTCAGCAGCAGTCATGTTCTCTGTCGTTACACTCAGGTTGTTGATGGTGTGCTCAAGACGGTTCTGGATAGCACCAAGGTCACCACGAGTGCTGGATACGTAGGTGATAGCTGCTTTAATCTTATCAACTGCAGCGGAAGCACCTGTCTGAGTGCTTACATCAATACCAGAGATGCCCATAGCCTTAGCATGCATATCCTTTACAGATACACGTAATTTGTTGAACTCGTCGGAAGTATCACCAATCTGGAGAACCAATCCGCCATTACTCTTGCCCTTGCTTAAACGGATACCACCACCGGCATTCACGCCATTGTCTGCTGAGGTTGGATTTTCTGAAATAGCATCTGTTACATTCAGTCCAGTAACTTCGGCTATTTTCTTAATATTCTGATCAAAGTTGTTATCCAGACCTTTTTCCAATCCATGATGACCGAGACTATCTGCAATCAATATTGTAACATCTGAACCAAGTCCATTGGTAGCATTCATATCTGCTCCATTTTCACCAAGACTTGCAGCAGTGTCTTTGCCAACCATAACTACAAATTTGTGACCATTAATAGTAAATAACGCATCATCATAGTTTTGACCGTTATATAAAACAATTTTACTAGCATCGATCTCGCGTCCCGGATCAAGTGCAGCTGTTTCAGTAACACCTATCTCTAAATTGGTTGAACCAGTAGCTTCTGTACCTCCTATAGTCCAATGGGCATCCATTGCGGTGACACGAGGAGTATCTGTACCTTCATTAAGCGCTTCTAACTTAACCTTGCCAGCACCATCAGTTGTAATATTATAATCTTTAGCAAGAGATGTCTTATTTAACTCTCCAAGAATAGCCTGATCAATTTGAGCAACCGTCGCAGCACCAGTAGAACCAGCTGATGTGATAGTATAAACCTGACCATCTCCGCCTACCAATTTGCTGATATTTCCAGACGAATCTTTTTGAGCAGTTAATTTTACAGTATGCGAGTCACCATTTTCTAAAGATACCGTATATTCAAAAATATCATCCTCTTTAAATGCAAAAGTACCCGTTCCGTAAGCCTTGCTAGCCTCATATGCTCCTTTACCACCAACAGATTTATAACTGGAAGCGTTTCCGCCAATGGTTATTGTTTTAGATCCACCTGAAGCAGATAAAGAACCATCTAACAGATTAATTCCATTAAAGTTTGTTCCGTCAGCGATACGGTCGATCTCATCTTTTAACTGCTCGATCTCGCTCTGAAGATTAGCACGATCCTCATCATAATATGTTCCGTTAGCAGCCTGTGTAGCCAGCTCTACCATACGATTCAGCATGGAATGAACTTCGGTAAGAGCACCCTCTGCTGTCTGTACTAAAGAAATACCATCGTTAGCATTCTTCTGTGCAGTCTTAAGACCTGTGATCTGTG
>CATLEM010000013.1 GCA_949916155.1 uncultured Dorea sp. | reverse complement strand
AAGATAACGTTTATCAATTGTCATAATACCGGTAATCGTAGCAAACAAAGTTGCCCATACGATATTGTATACAATCAAAAATACGGAAGCGCTGAACAGTGTCGGCGCCAGAAGCAGAACAAACGGCGACAGCAAAATGGACGGGATTACGCTGAATGCATAAATTACCGGATGGAGAATCTCCCGGATCCTTTTATTCATTCCCATGAGCGTTCCCAATAGCAGCGCGATGATCAATGAAAGTATGATAGAGGGAATCAGCAGTTTGAAGGATGCCAGCATATTTCCCCACATCATATGTCTATTCTTAATAAAGGCTTTTTTTATTGCATCCGTTGACGGGAACAGATATGGATTTGCCCGCCCGCTGCCTGTTACATATATATACAGCGCTATCAGGCTGAAAAATATGCAAAATGTGATCCAGTATTTTTTTACAAAAGCCAGCATTGTCTTCATTTCCTATCTCCTATTTATCATTCTCATCAAAGAATGTCTGCATATTCTTATAGAAGTCCGGGGCTTCATCTCCGTATAATTCAGTCGCTTCTTTCAGCGCTTCCTCATATAACACTGTGTTAATATGGTCTTCGATTTTGATATTTGACGCATTCTCATCAAGGAACCCTGTAGAATCCAGAATCCCCCATGCACGGATAACCCCGTTCTTTAACGGGTCAACACTTACAAAATAATGCTCATCATCAAGCATATATGCGCCTACATATTCTTCTGTGGCATCAATCGCCGCCGCATGCAAAGTAACAGCCTCTTTTTTATTTGCCTCATAATAGGACTGCGCGCGCAGCAATGACCGTATAACCGCTTTTACCGTATTGGGATTCTCATTGATCCATTTTGTCTGAGCAACCATACGGCAGCAGGAATAATTCTCCATGATCTCGCTCTGGTAGCTAACGATCTTAATCTCGCCATTCTTCTCCATCTCCTGAACGGAAAGGTTCTGGCCGGTTCCCATAAGGGCATACTTCACGTCTCCGCGCACGACTGCTGCCAGCGCATCATTGTAATCCGAGTATACCTCCCACGAAACTGCCGTCATCGGATCGTCAACTCCGTCCAGCTCCGCCACAGCGCCGGTAAAAGCAAAATAGCTTGGATTAACCGCTACCTTTTCCCCAAGGAAAGACTCGATACCTTTCCATTCCGTATCCGGCAAAGCAACGACTGGCATACACCCTTCTATCATATGGCCGCCAAATACAGATATATCTACCCCTGACGCAATCTGGGCAAGAGGATTGCTTGTTCCGGCATTGGATACAACGTCTACTTTTCCGGTTGCGAGAAGTGTCATTGCGTCGGCATTTGCATTTGCCTCAACCGGCTCAATAGAGATTCCTTCATCCTTAAAATATCCCTTCTCGTTCGCAATGGTTACCAGGACGTTACCGCTTGTCCCGTAATTCCATTTCACTACGCTCTGTTCAGGCTTTCCTTCCGCCTCTTTTGCGCCGTCCTCCGCCGCTTCATCCGTTGTCTCTCCTCCAGAAGTATCCTCTTTTTCTGCGCCGGCACATCCTGCAAGAGCGAATGTCATGCCCAATACCAGCATTAGAGCCAAAAGTCTCTTTTTCATGATCTTTCCTCCTATGATAAATATTTGTATATGTATAACAGGTTCTCCCGTTGATACCTTATAAAATATGAATCGCTATATCTTTATTGATCTGGCCGATCAATGTATTTCTAAGCTTCATTATCTCCGGATTCTCAAATTGGTTTTCCCTGTCTGCCTGTTCGCTCTCTAAAAGCTTATGGTCATAAATGATATTGCTGGGAGACTGTCCCATCACCATGATCCTGTTGGCAAGAAGCAGCGCCTCATCCACGTCATGAGTGACAAAAAACACTGTTTTTTTCGGATTTCCCTTAGCCCACAATTCTCTGATCAGATCCTGCAGCCTTGCGCGGGTCACTGCGTCCAAAGCCCCGAAAGGCTCGTCCATCAAAAGAATCGGGGGATCGATGCTAAACGACTGGGCGATCGCACATCTTTGCTTCATCCCTCCGGACAATTCTTTCGGCAGTTTATGATAAACGGACTCATCCAGCCCTACCGCCTTTATCATATCTACCCCAATCTGCTTTAACTCCTTCTTTTCTCTTCCGGGGAATTTCTGCTTCAGCGCCAGCATAATATTTTCTCCGGCTGTCATCCATGGGAACAGACCGTAATCTTGGAAGACTACGCCTTTGCTTAAGCCTGCCCCTGTTATCTGGTCTCCATCCACAAGGATTTCCCCTTCCGTCGGTTTTTCCAGTCCTGCCAGCAGGCGCAAAAGAGTGCTTTTCCCGCACCCGGACTGTCCCAGCAAGCAGACAAATTCGCCTGACTTTACCTCCACATCTATATTCTTTAATATCAGCCTGTCGCTGCCGGCATAAGCAAAAGACAACTGCCGGATCGTTATATTACTCATGTCCTGATACCATCTCCTTATCTTTCAATACCCGGACCAGCCGTTCTGCCGCTGATTCGATATTCGCAGGATCTGTCGCCAGATTTATACGGAGGCAACCCTCACTGTCATTTCCGCCGAACCAACTGCCGTAGTCTACCGCCAGTGCACATTCGTCCTGCATGATACGCTCAAATTCCTGCGGAATAATATATTTTTTCAGATCGATCCACATCAGATACGTTCCCTGAAGGTCAGGTATCCAGACCTCCGGCAATGCCTCTTCAAGCCGTTTTCTCATATACCAGTAATTATGCTCTATGATCCCAAGGACTTCTTCCAGCCATTCTCTGCCGTTCTCATACGCTCTTTGTACGGCTATATAGCCAAATGAATTGCCTCCGGTGATACGGAGCTTCTCTAAATAATCATCATAAAGCCCTCTCAGCTTTTCATCCTGGATGACCAGTATAGAATTCTGGCAGGCGGCAAGATTAAACGTCTTCGTAGCCGCCGTGAGAGTTATGAGTATCTCCTTATAATCCCCAAGCGTCGCGGCAGCGATCTGTGTGTACCCTTTCATGATAATATCCTGATGTATTTCATCCGACAGCAGGTACACTCCATGTTTTTTGCAAATATCCAGTACCGTCACAAGCTCTTTTGCTTTCCACACTCTCCCTACCGGATTGTGCGGCGAACAAAAAATACATACTTTAGCGTCATTCTCTATGATTTTATTCTCAAAATCCCGGATGTCGATCTCGTATGTATTTTCCGTGCGTTTTAATGGGCTTTCTATCAGTTTTCTCCCGTTATTCACAATCGCGTCTTTAAACGGATAGTATACCGGCGTCAGGATAATGACTCCGTCATCTCTTTCCGTCAAAATATGAAGAAGCCAGTTGAGCGCAGGGACAACCCCTGGTGCAAAGCGGATCCATTCCCTCTCTACCGGGTAATCATGATACGTCTTCTCCCAGTTGATAAAGGCATCATAGTACCCCTGGGGAGGGATATGATATCCAAACACACCAAAATCAACATATTTTTTCAATGCTTCTTTTACGCACGCCGGCGCCTCGAAGTCCATATCCGCGATCCATAAAGGAAGCAGGTTGTCCGTCCCAAAGCGTTCTCTGCACCCATCCCATTTTCTCGAATGTGTATCTTTTCTATTCTTATAGTTTACTTTATTCATGAATCATAGCTCCATTGATATTCTTGATATTTATTCTACCTTTTCTGTATATTCATGTAAAATCACTTTTTTCTATAAACCGTCTCATTCATTTGTTTTATCTATTAATCTTACCCAAAGCGGACAAAAAAGGTCTATTGGATAATACCGATTTTTAGACCTCTGTCGCAAAATAAGCATATTACTCTTTATAAAGGCCGTCTATTGTATCCAGCGGCCCAGGGGATAAGGTCGTCTCTTAAAATTACTATTTTTTGAAAAAATCTGTGTAGAATGAATGGGGAAGATGACAAGAAATGATTTTCACCAAAAGAAGTGAAAATTCATTCCACAAAAAGAATAAAGCGAATTTTCATTTTTACAAATGAAAATGTGAGTATAATATAATTAAGAAAACAGGATGTGCTGAATATGCAAGATGAAAGTGAGCGTATTGAATATAAATTCCAAATGCTTGAAGACCGAGAGCCTATCCGCTTGCCCGTCAGATGAATGAAAAATCCTCTTTCACTTTCAATACAACCCTGCAAATACCGCTGCTCCCATCACGGTACAAAGCCCGCTGATCACAATCGACAAGCTGCTCATAGCGCCTTCTACCTCGCCCATCTCCATCGCTTTCGCTGTCCCGATAGCGTGGGAAGCCGACCCGATGGCAATCCCTCTTGAGATGGCATGTTTTATCCGGAACAGTCTGCACAGATGCTCTGCGGTCATATTTCCCAATACACCCGTGACGATGATCACTGCCGTGGTGATCACCACATAACCGCCCAGTTCTTCCGATACGCCCATCCCAATTGCCGTGGTAATGGACTTGGGAAGGAGCGTCACATATTCCTTGTGGGACAAATGAAAAAGAACCGCCAGCGCCAGGATCGAACCTGACGATGCCAGCACTCCGGACAGGATACCGATACCGATCGCCGCCATATTTTTCTTTAATAATTCCATCTGCTGATACAGCGGGATCGCCAGGCTGACTGTCGCCGGAGTCAGAAGATAGCTGATATACTTTGCACTTTCATTGTACGCGTCGTAATCCACCCTGAAGATGAGCAGGAAACCAATAACGAGCACTATGGAAATCAGAAGTGGATTAAGGACAGGCCATTTCCACTTCCTTTTTATCTCCACTCCGATGAAATAGCTGACAAGGCTTAAGACTACACCTGCTGAAGCAGAATTAAGGAAAAATTCATTCATCCCGTCTCCCTTTCTTTTTCTCGATCATATAGTCGGTCACTTTCCCGGCCGCAAACATTACAAAACACGTAGAAAACGGCACGATCACGCACAGCGGAAGCAAGATTCCTCTGATCTGCTCCCAGGAATCCACAAGCCCTGCTGCCGCCGGGATGAACATCAGGGGCATGATCTCGATGAGAAATATTCCCGCCTCCTTCACCTGCTCCAACCGGACAACCTTAAACGCCAGCAGCGCAAACAACAGTACCAGCCCGTATATGCTCGCTGGAACCGGCAGCGGTATCAGATGCTTGCATGCCTCGCCTATGCATGTCACCCCAAGGATGATCCCAAACTGTTTCAAAAACTTCATAAGCTACTCCCCGGCAACCAGCACGTTCTCACACTCTTCATACCCTGTCGCTTTTTTTTCCGATATAAAAGCCGTCCCGGAAAACGGCGCGAAAGTCACAGCACTCACGCCGTCGAACTTAGAGCTGTCGCACAGGACATAGCACTCCCGGCACTGTTCCATAGCTGTCTGCTTGACCATGGCCTCGTTGGCATCCGGCGTGGTGCAGCCGCTTTTCCTGGCCGCACCGTTCGTGCCGAAAAATCCTTTGGTAAAATGATACCCCTGTATCATCCGCATCGCCTGATTGCCCACTACCGCCTCCGTGGAGGCTTTTAACTCGCCGCCCACAAGGAGAACCTTCATGCCCATGGCCACAAGCCGCTGGGCGTGGGCCACCGCGTTGGTCACAAAAGTCGCCCGTTTCTCCTCGATATAGTCCAGCATATACCCGGTGGTCGTCCCCGCGTCCAGATAGACAAAATCTTCCGGCTCGATGAGCGCCGCCGCGTATTTCGCGATCTGCTGTTTTTCCTCCCGGTTTAAGTCAAGCTTCTGGGCAACCGTATATTCATGGGCAGTCACCGCCCCTTCCTTCGCCGCCACCGCGCCGCCGAACACCTTGACGAGCTTTCCTTCCTTGTCAAGCGCCGTGATATCGCGCCGCACCGTAGACTCCGAGGTGTCTAAAAGGTCTTTCACCTCCGTCACCGTGACGCTTCCATTTTCCTCCAGAAGTTTTAATATCAGTTCCTGCCGCTGTTTTGTCAACATTTATCTTCCCGCCTTGTACTCTTCCACATTGGTCTCCAACACGATCTTGCGGATCGGGAGAATACTTCCCGGCGATACCGACAGCTCATCCACGCCCATGGCGAGAAATTCCCGCGTCAGGCTCTGATCGGCGCCCAATTCTCCGCAGATGCCTGCCCAGATGCCCGCCTTGTGCGCGTTTTCCACTACCATCGAGATCATCCGCAGGATCGCCGGATGGTGAGCATCGTAAAATTCATCCAGCTTCGTATTCTGACGGTCGATGGCGAGGGTGTACTGGGTCAGGTCGTTGGTGCCGATGCTGAAGAAGTCAACCTCCTTCGCCAGCTCGTCGCTGATGATAGCCGCCGCCGGCGTCTCAATCATAATGCCCTGCTCCGGCTCGCCAAACTCGATTCCCTGGTCGGTCAGCTCTGCTTTCACGAGGGCGGCGATCTCCTGAATCCGTTTCACCTCCCTGACACTGGTGATCATCGGATACATGATGGCGATCTTCCCGTAAGCGCTTGCTCTGAAAAGCGCCCGAAGCTGTGTCTTAAATACCTCCGGCCTCGTCAGGCAGATCCGGATCGCCCGGTATCCAAGGGCCGGATTCTCCTCATGCTCCATCTGAAAATAATCACACTGCTTGTCAGCGCCGATGTCCAGGGTACGGATGATCACCCGCTTGCCCGCCATCGTCTCCGCCACCTGCTTATAAATCTGGAACTGTTCTTCCTCGGTAGGATAATCCTCCTTCTCCAGATAAATAAACTCGCTTCGGAAAAGCCCGATTCCGCCGGCATCGTTCTGCAGAACTGTCGCAAGATCTTTTATATTTCCTATATTAGCATACAGCATCACCTTTTTGCCGTCAAGAGTGACGTTCTCTCTTCCCTTAAGCGTCTGGAGAAGTTCTTTCCTCTCAGCATCCTGCCGCTTTCTTTCCTCCATGCGGGATAATGTCTCCTCATCCGGATCCACGTAGATCTTTCCCTCCGCGCCGTCCACGATCCCAAGCTTCCCGTCCACCGTATCGTCAAGGGGCAGCGGCGTGCCCACAAGCGCCGGGATCGCCATCGTCCTAGCCAGGATCGCCGTGTGGGAATTGAGCGAACCGTGTACAGTGACGAAGGACAGCACCATATCTTTGTCAAGCTGCACGGTCTCCGACGGCGCAAGGTCGTCCGCCACGATGATGGACGGCTCCATTGTCACCGCCCCACCTCCGTCCGCGCCATTTAATATCGCAAGAACCCGCTCGGAGATGTCTTTCACATCCGCCGCGCGCTCCCGCATGTAATCGTCGTCCATCGCCGCAAACATCTGGGCGAAATTATCCGCGGTAGACGCCACCGCATACTCCGCGTTGATCCCCTGGGTGCGGATCATATTTTCAATGGAATCGTTGTAGTCATCGTCCTCCAGCATCATCTGGTGAACCTCGAAAATCGCCGCGTTTGCCTCGCCCACCTCGCGAAGCGCCTTCTCATACAGCCCGGAAAGCTGCTTTATCGCCTCGGCTTTCGCCTCCTCGAAACGGGCGACCTCAGCGTCTGCGTCCGCCACCTTCACACGCTTTACCTGCTGCTCACCTTTTTTGCAGACACTGATCCTTCCGATCGCGACCCCGTTAAATACGCTCTTGCCTTCATATATGTTCATCATCGTTCTCCTTCACAAAAGGGGACACCCGCGGCATCCCCAATATCATTATGTTTCTGCTCAGTCTGGCTGAACTGACTGCTATAGGTTTTCTTCCATAAACTTGCTTACGGTTTCGTATGCTTTCTCTTCGTTTTCTCCGTCGAAAGTTAAGGTCACTTCGTCGCCTTTCTTCGCGCCGAGGCCCATTACTCCGAAGATAGCCTTCGCGTTCATGGCTTTTCCGCCTTTCGCGATCTTGATGTCGCAGGCAAATTCCTTCACGGTCTTTACTAAGATTCCTGCCGGACGTGCGTGGATTCCTTCTGGGTCTGTGATTACGTACTTGAATTCTTTCATTTTAAAACTCCTCCATTTTCTTTTATTTTAATATTAAATATTGCTTACTGAACCATTTGCATTTATATCGCCTACTGAACTTTTTTCTTTAATAATCCTAAGAGCGCCGCCGATATCACGGTTCCAACCACGAGGGCTACCAGGTACATCAGCGCGTTTTCCATCACCGGCACCACGAAGATTCCGCCGTGGGGCGCCATCAGCGTACAGCCGAACATCATGGAGAGCGCTCCCGCTGCCGCCGATCCGATGATGCAGGACGGCAGTACGCGCGCCGGGTCTGCCGCTGCAAATGGAATCGCTCCCTCTGTGATAAATGCCAGCCCCATGATAAAGTTGGTCGGCCCTGATTCTCTCTCTTCTTTTGTAAATTTGTTCTTAAACAGCAGTGTGGCAAGGGCGATCGCGCAGGGCGGCGTCATACCGCCGATCATAACCGCTGCCATTACGTCGTAGTTGCCGGAGGCGATGGCCGCTGTCCCGAACACATACGCCGCCTTGTTGAACGGGCCGCCCATATCGATGGCCATCATGCCGCCGAGGATCATCCCCAGCACCAGCTTACTGGAACCGCCCATGCTTGTCAATCCATTGTTCAGTGCCGTGTTGATGCCGCCCATCACCGGCTCTACGATAAAGGTCATCAAAAGCCCCATGATCAGGATACCGAACACCGGATACAACAGCACCGGCGCAATCTTTTCGATGGCCTCCGGAAGTCTGCCGCATACGACAAAGAGCAGCTTGATGATGTAGCCTGCCGCAAAGCCTGCAACCAAGGCTCCCAGGAAACCGGACGTTCCATTCGCCGCCATCATGCCGCCGACAAAGCCGACTGCAAGAGCCGGGCGGTCGCCGATGGCCATGGCGATAAATCCTGCCAGCACCGGAAGCATGAAGCCGAACGCCACGCCGCCGATATTTTTAAACAGCGCCGCTACCGGTGTAATCGTACCGAAGTTCGCGCGCTCCGCCGCGGGCAAAGCCGCCATATCCACGCAAAGTCCGTCAATCAGGAAGGACACCGCGATGAGGATCCCGCCGCCCACAACGAAGGGGAGCATATGGGAAACGCCGTTCATGAGCTGGGTGTAGATCTGATGCCCGACGCCGCCGCCGGATTTCACGGAAGACGCGCCTGCGGATGCATTGGCGCTCTTAAATACCGGGACATTTCCGGACATGGCAAGCTCTACAAGTTCGTCGGCTTTGTTGATGCCGTCGGATACCTGCCGCTCCAGCACCTTTTTCCCGTCAAAGCGATCCATGGGAACCTGAGTGTCCGCCGCGATGATGATGCAGTCCGCCTCCGCGATCTCCTGATCGGTCAGTACATTTTTCGCGCCGCCGGAGCCTCTTGTCTCCACCTTCACAAAGCAGCCTTTCGCTTTGGCGGCTTTCTCGATTCCTTCCGCCGCCATGTAGGTATGGGCGATTCCTGTGGGGCATCCGGTCACTGCCAGGATCTTTGTCTGTCCTGCCTCCGCCTCGCCCATGTCCGCCAGCCGCTCGTCCACGCCCTTCTTCTCCTCGTCCGCCTTGTCGATGATAGAGAGAAATTCTTCCGCGGATTTTGCGTTTCTTAAGCTGGAAGTGAACTCCTCGTCCATGAGCATCATCGATAATTTACTCAGGACATCCAGATGAACGTTGTCCTCCGTATTCGGCGCCGCGATAAGGAACATCAGCGTCACCGGCTCCCCGTCCAGGGAATCGAACTCCACGCCGTCCTTTACCACCATCGCCGCAAGGCCCGGCTTATCTACCGCGTCGCATTTCCCATGGGGAATAGCGATTCCCTCGCCGATGCCAGTGGTGCTTTCCTCCTCCCTGGCGTAGACCTGTCTGCGGTATCCTTCTTCGTCATTTATCTTCCCGCTCTTAGCCATAAGCGCAACAATCTGGTCAAGCGCTTCGTTCTTACTCTTCGGCGCCCCACTGAGGGAAACGCTGCGTACATCAAGCAAATCCGTGATCCTCATGTTACTTCCTCCTTAATTTCCGATATTTTCCTAACTTATTGTTACTGATCTGCAGGCTTGTATCTGTTTGTTCTTCCTGCTCTCTTCTGTTTCCTTCTATTTTCCTGTTTTGTTACCGTTCACTCCATTCGCGGTAATCCTGCCGTTCCTTCAACTGTTGATATTCATTAACTTTCCTGTAATTCCCGGTATTTTTATCTTCCCTGCAACTGCCGGTACACCGCTTCGATCTCCGGCTTTGTCGCAAGATTTTCCGAAAATGCGCTGGCGCTTCCCGCCGCCACGCCCATATGGAACGCATACTGGTAATCCTGCTTTTCCATGTATCCCGCCATGAATCCTGCCACCATGGAATCTCCTGCGCCCACGCCGTTGACCAGCGTGCCCTTCGGCGCCGGCGCGTCATAGACATCACCGTCAGCGCTTATCAGCACCGCACCTTCTCCTGCCATGGACACCAATACATTCTGCGCGCCCTTTTCCTGCAGCTTTTTTGCGTAGGGAACGACCGCTTCCCTCGTCTTAAGCTCCACCCCAAAGATCTCGCCAAGCTCGTGGTTGTTGGGCTTGATCAGGAACGGATGGTAGGACAGGACATTCATCAGCAGATCCTTTGTAGCGTCCACCGCGATCCGCACGCCTCTACCGTCGAGCATCTCCATGATCTTCTGGTATGCGTCGTCCGGCATGGAGGCCGGGATACTTCCTGACAGAAACAGCACATCTCCCTCGCCCAGCGTGTTGAGCCTATCCATCAGCATCTGGACTTTTTCCTCGCTGATCTTTGGCCCCATGCCGTTAATCTCTGTGCCGTCGATAGTCTTAAGCTTTAAGTTGATCCTGGTAAATCCTTCGTCAATCGGGATGAAGCCGTTTTTAACGCCCATTCTCTCTAAGCGCCTTACGACCTCCTCCCCGGTAAATCCGGCGATAAATCCAAGCGCCGTGCTCTCAATCCCGAGATTCATCAGGACAGTCGAAACATTGATCCCTTTCCCTCCCGGAAGCAAAAGCTCAGAATTCGTGCGGTTCGTAAGCCCAAGCTTAAAGTCGTCAACCGCTACGATGTAATCCAGTGACGGATTGAATGTCACCGTGTAAATCATGATATTTCCACCTCCTTGTCTTACACGTTTTTGCTCGTGTTTGACTTTCTGAACATAGTATAACGCCAAATTCATTCAAAATCAATCAAACTATTTCACAAAATGTGTGACTGATTTTGGTTGAAATTGCACAAAAATGAATTCCCTCATATACCTTTACACTCATTTACTTCTTTTGGTACAATATATATAGATTAGAGCCAAAGACCTTGCGGCAGCCGCCAAATGGACATACAAGCATATACGCACGGCTCATTGCTTCGAGGAAATAAACAGAGGGGGCGATAATAATGCGCGGCAAGAATGAACGATTTGAAAAAAGCAAAAATATGCGCTGCAGTTACTCTCATCCCAAGAAAAAATGCGTGAAATCTGGTTATATGGATCATACGCACGCGGTATATACAGATACGGCAGCGACATAGATTTATATGCCGTAACAAAAGTGACGTTAAGTGCCAGAAGAGCAGCAGAAATACGTAATCTATCCTGCCCCGACGATTATACGTTATCGGAAGTAGACGTACATTTGGGGAGTTTGTCGCCGTTAGACAAGGATTTTCATGATAAAATAGAAAGATGTAATAAGATTTATATGCAAAATATTAAAAAAGAAGGTGTATTGTTATGGCGGGCTTAAGGTATTTTGATTTTGCAGAGGATCATTTTCAATTCAAAGTAGCCGCCGCGTCATCATTTTTCTGAAACAGCTTAAAATCAATCAAATAATTTGAATCATCCATCAGGAGGAAAAAATGAATAACAGAGAAGTATGCGAATATATACAAACAATAACCCCTTACAATAACGGGGAAAAATTTATTGCCGATACTTGTGTTGATAAGGGATATGGGCAAACATGCGGAGGATATATCACTTCGAATTCTAAGGCAATGACGCAACAGGAACACTTTCTCTATTACTATGGCAGTGAACGTAAAGCGGAATGCAAACCTTCTTATCAGTATCTCAGGTGCCCTCAACTTCTGCTATATGTTGCTGAAATTGCTGGTATACCGCAGAAAAAGCTAAAAAATGCATATGAAATAATAAAAAATTATGAAACTGATAACAAGATACACAATACAAACAAACACGGAAATTATTTGTGGGGAAAATCGGAATTTAAAGCGTTCAAAATAGAACTGCGTATTACTGCCATCGTTAGAATAATTAAAGACGCTAAAAGTTGGGACGAAGTAATAAAACAGACACGAGAATTATGATTTCCTACTATTAAACATCTTTGATAATTGTAAGCCGTTAGAAAAGAGTATCAAAGAGCAGGTAAACGCAATGAACGACTGGATAGAGAAGAATTGCGGTGTGTACGGTAAAGAATACAGCAGGTCCCTGTATGACGACCTCAAGAAATACTACCAGCAGGTCATCAAGGGAAGGCAGACAGGGAATTATCCGAAGAATACATATCCAAAAGGGAGGCCAAGTATGCAAGAACAATGCGCGCGATTTCGTTACTACATCAAAAATTTGCAACATTACGATGCATTCAGTGATGGAGGTTATGACAAAATCATAAAAAATTGAATGTCTGACGGTCATTACAGAATCAAGAGTGTCAAGGTCCTTTCCATAGAGTTAGATACAGAAGAAAAGACATTCGACGAAATTGCATGTAACATGGTCGTAAAAGCAAAGATAAATGGACTAGCATCATACCCAGAGTACACAGGTGCAACGAAGGAATTAAAGGTCCAAGTAGACAACAAACAGAACATAACGGAAGGAAGGGAGATACAGACACTGGACACAAACACATCAACGCCTTTCCAGATACGTGTTTTGAACGACCAATTGGGACTACCGAAAGCAGCCGAAGGTGGTTTCACATTGGAAGACTCCATACCGGGACAGTCATACTTATTAAACACCATATACTATCGACCAGAGGTGGTAGCATACATAGGAAAGAAGGAAACCACCAGTACCGGACATATATATGACGGAACAATAGACAATCAAGTAAATGGAGATGTCAGTAAGGACAGTTATTGTGGAGGACATTTAAAGGCAGCATTGAATGTTTACAGTGCTTCGCTGACATATAACGGTTCAGAGAAGTTAGGCAATCAAGTGTTCACATTTGACAAAAATTGGTTCGGTGGAATGTTCAGGTTCAAGACAACCAAGATGGCAGACTATTGGTTGACGAACAACGGAGCAGTTTACGGACTATACCATTCAATGTACGCGATATGGCATGAGGACATGTCAAAGAGGGTGAAACTGTAATGTATTACAGTCACATTATGGCAAAAAGAAAATATTCGAAAATTTAGTTTTTGTCGGAATACCGAACGTATAGTAAGGAGTGTATGCACATGACTAGGAAAAGAAATTGGAAAGAATATCAATATGAAGAATCATTGATAGAGGCTAGAAGGGAATTGGCCATGGCTCAGGATGAGACGGAATATATTTATAGGTTGAGACAAATTGAAGCATGGGAGAGCGACCTAATCTCACATTTTTATTATTCCGTGTATCATTGCGTCAAGGGTATATCAATATTAGATTCAGGTTTAAATTATGGAACACATTATGCATTAGAGTCATACTTCAACAATAGAACGAAGGACGACCATTGGTGTCCATTTCACGACACGAACATCATAGACGCAGAATTCAGGAACGGAATCGTACGTTTACGTTCCATGAGGAAAGAATATGATTATCGTGAACAGTATGTAGACGAAGATGACTATGTCGAAGCAGAATCAATATGGAAGTCAGTGTATCCAGTGTTAGAAAACTTGCTCATACAGTGGTTAGGATGGAAGGAACAGCATGAAGGTGAGGTATGATATTATGGAAAGATACATTTACTATATGGGTCAAAGGGATTGAACTGTGGATGATTACGATCATTTGAATTCTTTCTTTGTGAAAATATTTCAGAATAGAAACCATGAGATTAACATTTATAGGATCAAATATATGAACTTGTATGCGATGGAACATGTGACCAAGGCTATATTGAAGGCTGTCTTGCTTCAGATGGATATCATGGATAAGATTACACAGCAGTAGAAAGAGAGTGTGTCATATGCCTTTGACACAAAATAAATGTTTGAAGACCACGATTGAATATGCTGGCGAGAAGTATGAATACCCCTGCCAGCTTGTTTTATCCCGTATAAATTATCCGAAAAATTCTCCCGCTATCTTTTCAATATCATAATCCGGCGCATAGCGGATCGCAATATCATAGATTTGTTTTACTTCATCCACATCTTCCTCGAATAACTCGGCAATATCCTCTGCCATCATGCCTTTCTTCATCTTCCTGCAGATCAGTTTTATCAAATGTGTCTTTTCTCCTTCCGCTCTGCTGACCCGTCTGGTCTCCTGCACATCATATGCCTCAAAACTGTCAAACAACATCGTAAATTCCCTCCGTTCAATCTTCCCGGTAAATTCTCCTATCTCTTCCTTTGGAATATTTAATTTTGAGAGAAATACCGCGATAATCTTACTGATCACACCTAGCAGATATTCGGGGGTATTTTCACTTAAGTTTTCCAGATCAAGTCCTGGTTCGTATAATCTGTCAGCGGCACTACCAGATACTCAAACTCCGGAACATATTTCCCGATCACATCGCTCAAATGCACTTTCTCATGGAAAGTCTTAGCTGCCGTCCACCGGGATGCCCCCTCGTAATAAACGATTGGAAGAACCGGCAGATATTTAAAGCCTTTTGTCTTTGTGATACCCTTATGTAATTTTTCCTGCTCATTTTCGTAATCAGTCAATACAAGTACTATGTAACGCAGCAGCTTAAATGCCATGTCATAATAAACCTTAGACTGATGTTCGACAATTGCGATCAGATAGAGTTCGCTGTCCGGCAGACGGATTTTCTTCACTGAATCCGAGTCCCGGCCCTCCTGCCACAGCGGGAGGAACCTCTCGGAGATATCCTCGATATCCTCCGGCCGCACGTTTTTCAGCAGATCGACATCCACATATCCCCGCAAAAACTCCGCGCACAAAACCGGATCGTCGAAGATCAACTTTGCTCCGTTATCCCTGACTTTCGTGTTACTAGCTGCTTTCTTCTGTCCATTTCCCATACAATCTCCTTTCCTGACTTGAGAATACATGAGAAATACATTTGCCCTAATTATAGCAATTGCATGAAAAAATAACAATGATATTCTCAAAGCCATATATTTTTCTTTTCTTTGGATTTCCTGCCGAACGGCACTGAAACTTAAAACCTTAAAGTTTTTTTTAAGCGAGATAGGGACAGTCTGTCTCCAGCATAATCGAAACAAGCGGGAGGGCCTACAACCCTCCCGCTCTTTTCTTTTACAGCCGATACAATTTCTTTGCATTTTCCTCCGTCTGACGGACTACTTCTTCATAAGATACGTCTTTTTGCTTCGCAATCTCCTCCGCCACATATTTTATATAAGAAGAGTTATTGCGCTTTCCGCGGTAAGGTTCCGGCGCAAGATACGGACAGTCTGTCTCCAGTACAATGGATGTAAGAGGAACCGTCTCCACGGTTTCTTTAAGGCGCTTTCCGTTTTTGAACGTTACCACACCTCCGACTCCGATATAGTAACCCATCTTTACATACTCTTTTGCCATCTCCTTTGAGTAAGAATAGCAGTGGACGATACCGTCAAGCCCTCTTCCATACTCTTTAATAACCTCCATCGTATCCTGAGCCGCATCCCGGCTGTGGATATTGACCGGAAGGTTAAGTTCCCTCGCCAGATCAAGCTGTCTGATGAACCATTCTTTCTGAAGCTCATGGGATTCATTGTCCCAGTAATAATCCAGTCCGATCTCTCCCACTGCCACAACCTTATCATTTTTAAAAAGTTCTTTCATACGGGCAAACTTCTCTTCGTCGAGACTTCCCACCTCATCCGGATGGATTCCCACCGCCGCGTACATAAAAGGATATTTTTGCGCCATATGGACAATGTGTTCGCAGGACTCATACGCAGCGCTGACGTTCACAATCGCGCCTACGCCATTGTCCTGCATGGAATTTAACAATTCATTACGGTCGCTGTCAAACTGCCTGTCATCATAATGTGCATGTGTATCAAAAATCATCTCAGGCTACCCTCTACAACATCTGCGCCCGGAGTTCTTCCGGCGTTTTCTGTGACAACAGCGCAGGCGCAATATCGAATACGCTCCTCGCTCCGCTCTCTCCTGCCTTCGACAGCTTATATGCCGCCCTTGCGTAACAGATCAGCACGCTGGCTGTAAACTCAGGATTGGAGTCAAGCTTCAGGGAATATTCGATCACATGCTTATTCCCCTCGCAACCTGTCTCGCCGCTTCTGATCACGAATCCGCCGTGAGGCATCTTGCTGTGATTTTCCTTCAGATCCTCTTCCGTAACAAAGGTTACGGTCGTATCATACTCGTCAAAATAATTCGGCATAGTCTTGATTGCCTGCTCGATCGCCGCGCGGTCCGCCCCGTCCTCAGCAACCACGTAGCACTCTCTCAAGTGCTTATCTCTGGTCGTAAGTTTCGGCTCGCTCCCGCTTCTTACCCGGTCAACCGCGTCCTCAACAGGAACAGTATACTGGATTGCGTTCTTCACCCCGTCAATGCGGCGGATCGCGTCGGAATGCCCCTGGCTCACGCCCTTGCCCCAGAAAGTATAAGTGCTTCCCTGTGCAAGAATGGATTCCGCATACAGACGGTTTAAAGAAAACATTCCCGGGTCCCAGCCTACGGAAATAATACTCACATTGCCGCCTGCTTTCGCCGCTTTATCTACATTTGCAAAATACTCCGGGATCTTTGCGTGCGTATCAAAGCTGTCGATCGTATTGAAATTAGCCGCAACCTCCGGTCCGATCACCGGCAGGTCTGTAGCAGACCCGCCGCACAGAACCATCACGTCGATCTCGTCTCTCATAGAGAGTATATCGTCAAATCGTTTTACTAAAACTCCCTCTGTCCTGACTGCAACGGACTCTGGGTCTCTCCTTGTGAAAACCGCCCGAAGCTCCATATCCTCGTTGCGGGCGATTGCCTGCTCAACGCCGCGCCCGATATTCCCGTATCCTGTAATACCGATCCTGATCTTTTCCATACTATCTATCTCTCCTTTTGCGCATTTTAAATACGTCACCGATTATATCATTATTTGCAGGACTTGAAAACCTTTTCCCCAGAAAATCTTATATTACACTTGCTCTGTATTGTCCCATGCTGCCGCTTTATCCACAAATGCCCTTGCAAATGCAGGATTGGACGGATAATACAGATGGGGAAAACCCATCCAGTAATTCTCCCCCGCTATAATGCAGGAATACCTTTTCTCTGTTACCGGTTTTACCGCTGTAATATCGTCCCCATTATATGTACTGTCATAATAATGAAATTCATGGCCCTTTATTTTACTGCCTTCCGGCAAAAAATGGCTTTCTTTTTCCTGCATTTCAATATAGCCAAACCGTACCAGCTTCCCGGTATCATAACATTTTGCCGGAATCACCCCCGCCATGCCGTGGCTGGTTCCTTCTTTATCAATCAGCGCAGAGTGCAGATACATAAAGCCGCCGCACTCTGCCACGGTCGGCATCCCCCTTTTTACCGCCCTTTTTATGGACATACGCATAGCAATGTTCCGGCTCAGCTTTTCTGCATACAATTCCGGATAGCCTCCCCCGAGCAAAAGCCCGCTGCATCCATCCGGCAGCTTTTCATCGTGAAGTGGAGAAAAAAAAGCCGTCTCTGCCCCGTTTTCCCAGAGCAACTGAAGATTGTCCCTGTAATAGAAACAAAAAGCTTCATCTCTTGCAACTGCGATCACGGGCTTTTTATCTATGCAGACATTCCGCGCCAGGCAGCCTGCCGGCTTTCCCCAGCCTCCTGCTTCTGGTGTTTCTCCTTCCCTTTCTGCAATCCTTATGATCTCTGACACAGATACCGTCTTTTCAAATTCTTTTGAAAGCTCCGCCAGCTTTTCCTTAATCCCTTCCAGTTCTCCCGGCATCACAAGCCCCAGATGGCGGCTTCCCATATGAAAGCTTTCCTTCTCAGGCAAATATCCAGGCACGGCCAGATGAAGTTCCCTCTCTATCAGAGGTTTGATGATCTCATAATATCCCCTGGAGATTCTGTTCAGTATGACGCCTTTGATCAGGTGCTGCGTATCATACTGGAGATACCCTGCCAGGAACGCAAGGACCGAGCGCCCCATACCTTTGACATCTGCCGCAAGTACAATGGGCGTATCCGTAATCTTTGCCAGATGGTAGGATGACCCTTCTTCCCTGATGCCGCCCAGCCCATCATAAAGTCCCATAACGCCCTCCATGACGGCGATTCCCGCTCCTGCAGCATGGCTTCTGAAAAGCCTCCCGGTCTGCTCGTCGCCGGTAAAAAAAGTATCCAGATTATAAGAAGGTATCCCCAGCACCTTCTCATGAAACGCAGGATCGATATAGTCCGGTCCGCATTTAAAAGCTGCCGGCTGTTCTCCTCTGTTCCTGAGCACCTTTAGCAGCGCACAGGTAACTGTCGTCTTCCCGCTGCCGCTCTTTGGCGCGGCGATCATGATTCTCTTTATCTTCATTCGTGCCGTCCCCAATCAAAGGCACATACCCACACCGGATTCTCCGCCTGCATCAGATGATATCTCCCTGTTTCCCGTACTCTGTTTACCTGCACCTGTATTATCTCCGCATCCTTTATTCCAAAATCAGCAAGGCACTCCCTGATCTTGCCGATGGTCTCCATACTGACTGCATTCATCACCACCCGCATCCCCGTACCTTTCCGGTATAATTCATCCAGGATTTCCTTCAGGCAGCCGCCGCTTCCCCCGACAAACGCATGGGTAGGAGCCGGAAGCCCTCTAAGACCTTCCGGAGCTCTTGCATGTACTACGGTTATATTTTCCGCCCCGGATTTCTCTTTATTCTCCCGGATCAGAGACACTGCTTCCTCTTTTTGCTCTATGGCATATACCTGTATTTCTTCCGAGAGGCAGGCTATCTCCGCCGCAACCGAGCCGGTCCCGCTGCCGATATCATAAACCACCGCCCCGGGACATAGCCGCAGCTTACAGATACAGATTTCCCGGACTTCCTCTTTTGTCATAGGGACGTTTCCCCTGATAAATTCCCTGTCTGCCCTGCCATGAGTAAGACGCGCATGCTCTCTGTGAGGATTTCTTACCATACAGGTATATAAGCCTTCCTCCTTAAGATTACGGCACTCTCCCGGGGACAGCGTCCTGACCTGTTCTTCTTCATAGGATAGCTGATATCCGGCAATCACCTCACATTTCCCCATATCTGCCTTTTCCAGGAGATCCCCCAGCCGGTTCACGTCTCTGACTCCTGACATGAGCAGGAACGTCTTCGTATTCCTTTTTATCTTTTGCACAAGACCTTTAAGTTCTTTTCCGTGCATACTGTAAATGGCCGCATCCTGATAACTTTCTCCCATACGGGCAGCAAGGGCGGCGACCGAAGAAATCCCCGGAAGGACACGAAGTGACGCCTTTAGGCCTCCCGCCCGGACCTCTTCTTTAAGCGCGCAGTAAAGCCTCCGGCATCCGCTGTAAAAACCGCTGTCTCCGGAAAACAGTATGACAACCTCTGCCGGCAGATTGCTCTTCTGTAAATTTTTTAAATAAGGGATAATCCGCTCTGCCTGATAAAATGGATGTTTTTCCTGTCCAGACCGGCAAAAGGCCAGCATCCTCTCAGCGCCCAGCAGAACATCCGCCCTGCAGACCGCATCCCGCACTTCCCGCGTCATCCCGCCCCGGCTTCCCATACCGGTCCCGGCAAGGGTAATCCGCAGGAACTCCTCCCTGCAGATCTTCTGCCCGTAAAAGCGCTCAAGCTTCTGGCATACCTCCTGAAAAGAGTCCCCCTCATCCTCCGGCCGTCCGATGACATATACTTCTGTCCCCGTCCTTTCCGCCGCCTTAAGCTTTTCAGGGAACCCTCCTGATACCCCGCTTTCTTTCGTCACAAGGACGGAGATTCTATACTGACGGAGTATTGCTTCATTCATCGCGGCTGTGAAGGGACCCTGCATCGCGATAATCTGTTTCCCACAGATCCCCTGCTCCGTACACAGGGAAATACTTTCCGCGCAGGGCAGGACTCTGACAAAAAGCCTTCTCTTTACTTCCTCTGAAACACAGTAGCAGGACAATTCCTTGCTCCCCGCAGTCAGAAGGATGTTCCCCTCTGTCTCCACCAAGGCCTTTGCACAGCTTTCCTTTGTCTCAAAAAAGGTAACTCCCTCTGTCTTGTCCGGATGGAACGCATCCCTTTTCAGACGGAAATAAATTACCCCCATCCCCTCATCGTCTGACCCCGATGTGTTTATCTCCTCTATTGCAGCTTTTATATTCTGTGTCACTATCCCTGCATAAGGGTGGGTTGCATCGATCACTGCGAGATAATCTCCCTTCCGGATAAATTCTCTTATTTCTTCCCGCTCCATCCTTCCATGATGAACATTTACAACCGGATGGCTTTTCAGAACAATTTCCCCATATTCCGTCGCAACGCATACCGTATGTCCGATTCCTGTATCCGCCAGATACTCAGACAGCTTCCTGCCCTCAGTTGTCCCTGCAAATATTAACAGACTTTTCACACTCATACCCTCTTTTTGTCACAAGTTTCCCGTTGATGATCTCAGATCCGGAATTTCCTACAAATACTGTGGTGAACATATTCACTTCCCTGTCCCGCAGCTCCTTTAACGTACAAACCCCTGAGCGGGTTCCTTCCCGCCCTATATTCTCCACATAACCGCAGGGACGCTCCTCTTCTATGCTGGTCAGCAGGATATCGCATGCCCGCCTTAGATGGTCTTTTCTTTTACGGCTGGACGGATTGTATATCGCTATGGCAAAATCCCCGGCGGCCGCAGCCAGGAGCCGCTTTTTGATCATCTCCCAAGGCGTCAGGAGGTCGCTTAAGCTGATGACGCAAAAGTCATGATTTAAAGGCGCCCCGAGGACTGCCGCGCCGCTGCTTGCAGCCGTAACTCCCGCAACCAGGATGAGTTCTGTGTCCGGATACCCCCGCCCGATCTCATACATCAGAGATGCCATGCCATAGATTCCCGCATCCCCGCTGCATACAAGGGCTACTTTCTTTCCTTTCCTGGCCTCCCGGAAGCAAATCATACAGCGCTCCCTTTCCTGACGCATAGGGGTAGACATAAGTTCTTTCTCTCTGAAACGGTCGTCTAAAAGCTGTAAATAAAACGTATATCCGATGATCACGTCTGACTGTTCTAAGACTTTAACCGCTTCCCCTGTCATCATCTCTTCTTTTCCCGGTCCCATTCCCACGATATAAATCCTGTTCCCTCTTCTCAAAAGACACACTCCATTCTCTCTTTGCAACTGCAATCGTCATTCCGTTCTCCGTATATTTCCCGGCTATCAGCCTTCCTCCCTTTTTGCAGGCCCTGACTGCCGCCCTCTCACAAACATTGCCCGTTCCTGTCTGCGCCAGCACAAACTCAGACTCTGAAAACTCTCCCTCTGTCTCCACAAGCTCCTGCGCGGTATAAGTAAGAAATGGAATATTTTCCTTCCGGCACCATGCAAGGATGCCCGGTTCTTCTTTCTTCAGTGAGATAGAGGCAACTGCCAGGATCTGTTCCGTTAAAATATCAAGCTTCTCAAGCCTCCTGGAAATAAATTCCTCGATATCCCTGTCCGGCTTCCCCTTTTTGCATCCCAGGCCGATCACATATTCTCTTGGCCGTAAAAAAAGCGCCGCATCCACATGCCCCTTCCCGGCTGGCGCATCCGCACGCTCTGTTCCAGCTGGTGTATCTGCACACCGGGATACAATTGCCACATCCACCGGCTCTTTCGGCGGATAGCCTGTCACGCAGATCCCCTCTGGTATACAAGTATCATCTTTTATATGCCCGTCCTCTATGGACAGCGTGATCTTCTCCCCTGCCAGTACTTTTGCGGTTACCTTCACAATCCCTTCCCGGTTCACGATAAACAGCCCGTTTCTTCTGGCAAACAAATCCACCGCAAACTTTCCGCAAAGATCTGTGGCGGTAGTGATCACCGGCTCTGCCCCTGTCTTTTCCGCCAGAAGCCCTGCAAGCTCATTAGCGCCGCCCACATGTCCGGAAAGGATCGGAACCACATATCTTCCTTCCTCATCCATCACAAGCACCGGAACATCTCTCAGTTTATCCGTCAGATGCGGTGCAACCGCCCGGACCGCGATCCCGCAGGCTCCGATAAACAGCATGGCATTTTTCTTCCGCATCTGTTCCATTGCCCATTGGCTGACAGAAGTCTCTACAAACTGTACCCGTACTTTCCCATCCATTTCTCTGGCATACCGCCTGTATCTGGTATACAGCTCAAGCTCTGTCTTACCCATCTCTTCCAGTTCCTCTGCTATCCTTTCCGACAGCTTTCTTCCTGTCTGTGTAAAACTGATCACACTGATTTTCATTATCGCCTTCCTCATTCTCTCCGTTCCCGGTACTCTGTAGAAAAATCCGGGGCATACAGCCTGGATCTCTGGTAATGCTGATGGGTGATTACATCTCCTGCCAGCACAAGCGCTGTCTTGGTAATTCCATGTTCTTTTGCTGTATCGGATAACGACCCCACCGTACAGACGTACACCTCTTCTTCCGGCCATGTCGCTTTATAGACAAGAGCTGCCGGTGTATCCCTGTGGTATCCGCCTGCTATCAGTCTCTCACTCAGTTCTTTCAGCATACCTGCACTGAGGTAAACCGCCATGGATGCCTGATGCGCTGCCAGGCCCTCGATCTGCTCTTTCTCCGGCACTTTCGTCCTGCCCTCCATCCTCGTGATGATCAGCGACTGGGAAATGCCCGGCAGGGTATACTCCAGATTCAAAGAAGCCGCCGCGCCGAAACAGGCAGTCACGCCGGGACAGCTCTCATAGCGGATCCCTGCCCTGTCAAGCTCATCCATCTGCTCCCTGACCGCGCCGTAGACGCTGGGCTCTCCGCTGTGGAGCCGGACTGACATCTTATCCTGCTCCTGCGCCTTTTTCATGATATCGATGACTTCCTCAAGAGTCAGCTTCGCACTGTTAAATATCCTGCATCCTCTCTTTGCGTATTTCAGCAGGGCCGGGTTTACCAGAGATCCCGCATAGATAATCACATCCGCCTGAGAAAGCAGCCGCATCCCCCTTACTGTAATCAGATCTTCCGCTCCGCATCCTGCGCCAACAAAGTAAACCATCTTTTTGCCCCCTTACTCTTTGCCAGTTCCCCGAATTCATTGGAATAAAGAATACAATCCGCCTGAAGCCTCTCTCCTGCACGCTTTTCCAGATAAAAACATATCTTTTCTGCCGCATGTTCCATGACCGGCCGCAGTTTCCCGCTCTCCTTAAGTATTGACAGCGCTTCCTCCGTATTCACACAGTCCAGTATCCTCCGGCACGCTTCCGGCTCCGCCCGCTCCTTTACGGCAAATGCCGCAAGGAGCTCCATTCTGCAGTCTCCTTCTTTTGAATGGGTGTTCATGATTCCGCCTGCTACTTTGATCAGTTTTCCGATATGTCCGGTTAAAAGGACTCTGCGGAAACCAAGCTCTGCCGCCAGATCAATAGTATCTCCGATAAAATTACTGCACTTCACACTCCGGTCCAGATCGTATCCGTAGGTCCTTTTCATAAAATCCTGCCCATAATTCCCCGGTGTAACCGCAACATAATCAGCCCCCAGGACCTTTTTCTGGTTCAGCTCTGTCCTGATGGTATCAAGGATTGCCCGGCTGCTCATGGGCTCTACGATCCCGCTTGTCCCAAGTATGGAGATTCCTCCCGCTATGCCAAGCCTCGGATTAAACGTATGTCCGGCCAGCCTCTCTCCCTCCGGCACGGATATCTCAACCCGCAGGCTTCCCTTGTAATCTGCGGATCTACAGACCTCCATCACCTCTTTTTGTATCATTTCCCTCGGGACACGGTTGATCGCCGCACTACCTACCGGCTGGTCGAGGCCCGGCTTCGTCACCCTTCCTACTCCCGCACCGCCTTCGATCATAATTTTCTGCCCGCCGTCCTTCTCAAAAGAAACCTTTGCATAGATCCGTGCACCGGTGGTAACATCCGGATCATCCCCGCCGTCTTTTTCCACTCCGCAGCTTACCATATCCTCCCGCCTGCTGATATCAAGGATCCGCGCCCGGTAGAAGAGCCCCTTCGGCGTTTCTATCGTAATCTCTGTTTTATCCTTTCCTGTCAGGAGCATATACGCAGCCGCTTTTGCCGCTGCTGCCGCGCAGCTCCCTGTGGTAAACCCATACCGCATGATACACTCACCTGACTTTTGCCTGAACTTACCTTTCCCGTACGGCCCTGTATAAAAGCGCATTGCAGATGGCAGCGGCAATATTGCTCCCTCCCTTTCTGCCCCGGTTCACAATATAAGGTACTCCTGAACTCATGATCAGCTCTTTTGCCGCCTCCACATTCACAAACCCCACCGGCACTCCAATCACAAACGCAGGCTTAAACCCTCCCTGCATCATATCCCATAACTGTATCAGCGCGGTAGGTGCATTGCCGACGGCGAAAATGACTGGTTTCTTAATATCTGCCGCTTTCTCCATGCTGACCGCGGCCCTGGTCCTTCCCTGCCGCTTCGCCTGCCCTGCCACATCCTCATCCGCCATAAAACAGTGTGCCTCTCCGCCCAGCCCTGCAAGCACCCTCTTATTAATTCCGGATAACGCCATGTTGGTATCTGTTACGATATCCGCGCCGCAAAGCAGTAACCCTCCGGCAATTTCCACTGCTCCATCAGAATACGTCATCGTGTCCGCATATTCAAAATCCGCACTGGCATGGATCACCCTCTTTGTGATCATTTCTTCCGATGCCGGAAGTAATACCCCTCTTTTCGCCAACTCCGCTGAGATAATCTCAAAACTTTTCCTTTCAATCTCCTCCGGCAGTAAATGTTCTATCCCGTTTAATCTTTCCAAGTGATTTCTCCTATCGTGTTTAACAGCATTTCATTCTCTTTTCTGTTTTTTACCGCAATCCGGTAAAAGCCTTTTGACAGTCCCCGGAAATTCTCACAATCCCGGACCAATACACCTTTCTCCAACAGTTTCCCGTATAAATCTTCCTTACTGTAAACCAGCAGGAAATCGGCTTCTCCGGAGACCACGCAGATGCCGGACTTCCGTAAACCATCTGCCAGGAACCGCCGTTCATCCGCCACATACTCCGCCGTTCTGTCTATCAATCCCTTCTGCGCGGCGCACACGCATCCTGCCTCTTGGGCAAAGACAGAAAGATTCCATTCCGGAAGCTGCCCCGCTGCTTTACTAAGGAGATGCCGGTTTGAACAAACCAGATATCCGATCCTCACGCCGGGTATAGCGAATATCTTCGTAAACGCCCTGACAATGAGCAGGTTCTCATAATCTTCGATCTCATCAATCATGGATGGATTCCCCTCACAGAATTCGATAAAACATTCGTCCAGCACCACACAGATCCCCTTATCCCGGCAATGGGACAGTAGTCTTCTCATATATTCCCTGCCAATCACTGTCCCGGAAGGATTACCCGGATTTGCCAGAAAAAGCAGCCCGGTACCCTGCGTCAAAACCGGGAAAAGATCCTCGCCGGGCCGAAAGCCGTTCTCTTCTCTCATTTTAAAATAAACCGTCTCTTTGCCTATCGCACCGGCCGCATGTTCATATCCGTAAAAAGAAGGAACCGGGACCACTGTCCTCTCCGGCCGGATTCCATGGGCACACGCCATCAAAAGCTCTGACGCGCCGTTCCCGAAAAGCAAATATTCTTCCGGCACTTCCAACATCCCGCTGACTGCTTTTTTCAATCTTTCTCCGGCAATATCCGGGTATCTGCCGCAATACTCCACCGCGCTGTGCAAAGCATCCTTTACCGCTTCCGGTATGCCAAAAGGGTTCACATTGACAGAAAAATCAACGGACACCTGATTTCTGTAGATATCCCCTCCATGTATCCTTTCCATGTATCCTTTTTATCCTCTCCTGAAATCACACTTACCATTTATCATATCCCATAATGACGCAGGAACCATGGCCACTGCATCAGAACCCCGCAGACAGTGTCCATCTCCATACAAATACCATCAAAAGTAGGCACACAGCCTCGCCGATCCATGCCGTAAGGTACATCAGCCGGTTCGCATATCTGATATCCTCAGCCTCCGCTTTCCGGAGGGCGTCTCCGATATATGGCTTCTTTACTGTCTTTCCAAAATAAACGGCGTCTCCGGCAAGCCGTATCCCCAAAGCCCCCGCGCATACTGATTCTGTCTGGGCTGCGTTCGGGCTCGCATGCTTTCTGCTGTCTCTTCTGTAAATAGCATATGCACGTCTCCCTGAAAACCGCTTTCCTCCCAGCACCGCGGCAAAAATCATCATCCATGCACTGATTCGGGAAGGAACATAATTTGCCGCGTCGTCAAGCCTTGCCGCAGCCCTTCCAAAATACAGATATTCCTCATTCTTATACCCAACCATAGAATCCAGTGTATTGACCGCTTTATACCAGAAGCCCATTACCGGCCCTCCCAGCGCTGTATACAGCATAGGTGCGATTATCCCGTCGGAAGTATTCTCTGCGACTGTCTCAACCGCCGCCCTGACAATTCCCTCTTCGCCAAGATGCCCGGTATCCCTGCCAACGATCATGGAGAGCGCTTTTCTTGCCTCCATGAGATGAGAATCCTTCAGGCACCGGTATACCTTCATACTCTCTGTTCTTAAGCACTTCGCCGCAAGGATCTGATACGTCATAGCTGCCTCCGCCAAAACCCCCGCCCATGGATGGAACAGATATGCCAAAAACAGCAAAAATGCTGCTGCAAGCGGCGCTGCGCAGGTAACAATAATGACCAGCCAAACCCCCTTCTTCACCTGGCTGCTCCGCCCGCCGCCTCTCAAACGGTTTTCCGCCGTACTGATCAGGCCTCCGATCAGCCGGACAGGGTGAGGAAGAAAATACGGGTCGCCCAGAATCATATCTAGGATAAAACCCGCAAAAAATGCAATGATATGATATTTCACTATAGTCTCCTTAATTCCGTCAATTGCTGTCTGCCGTTTCTCCAGCTACATATACAGATATAACCCCTTCCGTTTGCCGCCTGATAATCAAAGTAGTCTCCGCCGCAATACCTAGAAAGCAGCGCCATGATTGTGCCGCCATGTACGACCATTCCTGCGGTCTTTGGCTTTTCACTGTCTTTTGCCTTCCTTACCTGCTTGACCATTTCCTCAAATCCTTTCTCACAGCGCCGGATAAATGCTTCTCTGCTCTCCCCTTTCGGAAACGGGAGTGTGCCGTTGCTGTCAATCCACTCCTGATACCGTGCATCCTCCTGAAGTTCCATGTAAGTTTTACCTTCAAATTCTCCAAAATCTATCTCTTCCCATTCTCTGATGCAGCACGGCGTACATGACGGGAAGAGAATTCCGGCAGTCTGTACACATCTTCTCATGGGGCTTGTGAACAACGCATCAATATCGGGGTAATACTCCCGCGCTTTATACTGCCGCAGTTCCTTTATCCCTTCCTCAGAAAGAGGCTCATCCGTCTTACCCAGATACCTGTGTTCCCGATTCGATCTTACCGACCCGTGCCTGACCATCACAAGCACTATTTGATTCTCTGTCCTATCCCGCATATCACACGTACTACTTCCTCTGCTTCTTTCGCCAGCTTCACAAGAATCCTCCCTGTCCGCTCCCTGTACTCTCTCTCAAAGACCTCTGCCGGCACAATCCCGTTCCCAATCTCATCGCTGATGATCACACAATCCGGAAAATCCTTCAAAAGTATATCTGTCTCTGCCTCCGGGCATCCGCCCCTTAAGATACTGCGTTTCACCCAGCCATGGAAATGATCGATAACCAAAGTTTTTGTTCCGGCCTCTGGCTTCTCCTGCAATTCCCCGTCCCATACTCTGCAGTTTTCTTTCCCATACTGTCTGAATACAAATTCAAGTTTCCCCTGCGCGTACCCTCCGATAACCAGCTTCATCCCAACCTCCACGTCAAAGTCTTTATCACCTCTTTACTATCCTGTTACAGCCAATACATCTGCCCCTGCAGCCGCTAGCATCATGACTCCCTCACAGAGCAGGACAAAAAAACCTGCCGTATCGCCGGTAATACCGCCGAATTCCTTTCTGCACCGCCAGTAATAATAGAAGAAACAACACAAGGCCATCCCGATTGCTGCCGCTGCCCAGAAGGTCTGCCAAAGCATAAAACCCATACAGCATACTCCTTGCATACACAAAGACCATCTCACGATATTTTTCTGTGAGGCGTCTGCAAACCGGAAAAGCATACCTTCCTTTTTCGCCGCCGGAAAAGAGACCGCGCTGATTCCGCTAAGGCAGCGGGACAGGAAAAATCCGCCGCTCACTGCCCTTAAGAGCCTGTCATCATCTGTTACCGAAAACGCTCCGAGATAAAGCAGCCCGTACACCGCAAGCATGATCACCGAAAATGCCCCGATGCAGGGATCCTTTAAGATCTCCAGTTTCTTTTCTTTTGCTCCATAGGAATGCAGTGCATCCATCGTGTCCATAAAACCGTCCATATGAATTCCGCCTGTAATCACAATGGGGAGCGCCGCCCCCACCATGATACGGCAAAGATTCCCCACTGAGAATTTCACACAGAGACAATTCCACAAGTAAAAACAAATACCTGCCACCGCCCCGACCCATGGGAAAAAACAGAGCATATACTTCATATCCTCTTCTTTCCATTCAAACTGCGGCACAGGAATCGCAGAATAGATGGAAAAGGCGATCACAAGAGATCTTACCATATGCATGAAGCCGCCGTTCCTTTCTGTCTTCCTTTTATCCTGACGGGAATACCTGCCACTACTTCCACGGCCTCGTCCGCCATAGCGGCAAGCCTTGCATTAATCTGCCCCATAGCACGGATATAGGCCATAGACGTATCGTCATAAATCCTTCCGTCTTCAAAGACATTATTACTTACGATCACAAGCTGTAGAACCTCCTCCATTAACGCGGCAATCCCCATCACAATCTTTTCTGCCACGATCTCTTCCTTTGCCGGCACGACTCCTGCAAACATCTCATTTGCCGCAAGGTTTGAGATACATTCCAGCAGGGCCGGTTTTATCCCGTACTTCATTTTCCCGGCTGCTTTCTGGATATCTACCGGCTGTTCTACGGTTATAAATCCTTTGCCCTCTCTCTGCTTTCTGTGCTGGTCAATCCGTCTTTTGCTTTCACTGTCACAGGCAGACATCGTGGCAATATAGTATTTTTCCTCAGAGAGCGCTGCCATATAGTTTTCCGCCCAGGCAGATTTTCCGCTTGCGCTTCCCCCGATAACCAGAATCATCATGACCTTATCCCTTCCTCATAACGCTCATATTGCTTCACCCGGATGTCTGAAAATGTCGCTCCCTCTTTATAGACGGCCAGCGCCAGATCAAGGAGAGCGAACATCATCACTGCCCCTGTACCCTCTCCCAGAGCCATCTCCCCGTCAATTACCGGTCTTAAATCCAGTTCCCGGCAGATTTTTTCCACCGCAGGTTCTTTTCCCCTGTGGGAAGGGATCAGATAACCGCATGTGCCCGGCAGGAGCCGCTCCGCCAGAAGCGCCGCCGTCATACTGATCACTCCGTCCAGCACGACCGGCAGATGAAAAAGGGCTCCGCCCATGCATACCCCCGCAAGACCGCCGATATCCAGACCGCCTACTGTCTCCAGGATACGCAGAGGCTCCGGCACCTCTCTCAGCTGGTACCTGTCAAGCGCCCGGGCGATGACCTTACGCTTGCGCTCCAGCTTCTCATCACAAAGCCCTGCCCCTCTCCCGGTCACTTCTTCAGCGCCGCAGCCAAGCAGCGCTGCCGCCACGGCACTGCTTGTGGCAGTATTCCCAATCCCCATCTCCCCCGTGGCAAGAATCCGGTATCCCTTTTCTTTGCAGTCCGACACTATCTCTATCCCGGTAAAAACCGCCTTCAGGGCTTCTTTTTGCGTCATGGCAGGCTCAAGATTAAAATTCCTGGTTCCGCACCGGATTTTTTTATCCAGTACTCCCGGAATTTTTTCTTTGCAATTGATGCCGATGTCCACCGGGATGGTATCTGTCCCCGCTCTCTCTGCCATATTTCCCACGGAAGATCCTCTCTTTGCCATACTTTCAGCCACTGCCAGCGTAACCTCCTGGCTGGACTGGCTGACACCCTCTTCTACGATTCCATTATCCGCGCACATGATAATGACCGCCCTCTTCGCAATGTCGATCTTTTCCGTCCGCAGCGCCGCCCCGATCTGTGCGGTCAGTGTCTCAAATCTTCCCATGCCGTTAAGCGGTTTTGCCACATGGTCCCAGTTTGCAAGAACCTGCCTGCGGATCCCTTCATCCGGCCTGTCAACGGAAAGGCCTCGCAGAGTGTCCAATGTATAAGCATCTGTTTCGTTATTCCAGACGTGCTTCTTTAAGTATTCCATAGATTTCCTCCATATTCAGGTATTCCCGCAGGGTATCCGCCAGTTTGCCATACTGCCTTTCCTTAAAGCTTTCGCAGTCTTCACAGCCGCTGAGCTCTGGCCTGGTGCCTTTTTTCCCTGCAAGGGCATCGACCAGTGCAGCCGCCGTCTCTCCTTTATCAAAGATACCGTGAATATAAGTCCCGTACACATTCCGCCTGCCGGCAACAGCATCCGGCTCCATGCTCAGGTCAGAATCTTTAACATCCCCGCCTGTGCAGACCTTAGCACTTTCCGTCGCCTGCGTCTGCCCCATATGGATCTCATACCCTGCATACTTAAGCCCGGACAGCTTTTTTAACGGTCCTGCTACAGGATTGATCCTTCCTTCTGCCCGGCGGCGCACTTTCTCCTTCCCCATCCGGGTTTTTACCGGAAGCAGCCCCAACCCTGCAAGGCTTCCTCCTCCCTCCGCACCTTCCGGGTCTGTGATCCATTCTCCCAGTATCTGATAACCGCCGCAGATCCCAAAGACAGGAATCTCCCCTGCCAGCTTTTTGACCGCCTCATCCAAACCCTTTTGACACATCCATTTTAAATCACCCAGGGTATTCTTACTCCCAGGCAGTATAACCATATCCGGATGGCGAAGCTGCACTGTGCTGGTAACGTAACGGACTGATACTTCCGGCATCTGCTCAAATACGTGAAAATCCGTAAAATTGGATATCCTCGGGTAACGGATCACAGCAAGATCAATACAGCC
>CATLEM010000012.1 GCA_949916155.1 uncultured Dorea sp. | reverse complement strand
AACCTTTCTATAAAAAATTATAAAATATGTAAATCGCTGAATTCGGCTGATTTACGTTAATATCATTATAGACCGCAGTACAGTAAAAGTCAATCCGAACGCAGTATTAAAAATCCTGTCAGTCGAGGAACATCCGGCAAACCTCCTGGAGGGAACTGACGCATGTTTCAGTCATTTTTAAATATTCTTCTCCCGGCATCTTCATATCAGGGACACAGATGACCGGAACATGCGCCCTGTACGCCGCCTGCACGCCTGCTTCACTGTCTTCCAGGACAAGGCAGTCCTCCTTAGCTTCCCCCAGTTTTGCGCACGCTTTTAAAAAGATATCCGGTTCAGGCTTCCCTCTGTCCACCTCACCGGCAAAGACAAATTGGTCAAAATAATGATATATCTTATGCCTGTTCAAAATAACCTCTGCACGTTCTTCCACACTTGAAGTTGCCAATGCGATCTTGAACCCGCGGTCTTTTAACAGCCTCAAAAGCTCTTTTGCCCCCGGTTTCAGCTCAATACCGTCCTTCCAGAATCTTTTCTCCCTTCGCTCTACCTTTTTTAATCCTTCTTCCAGGCTGAAAGGAAGCTTATACGTATCAATCAGGCGCCGCATATTTGCAGCGCCTGTCTTTCCGCTATAATTTCTCGCATAATCATCTTTTTGAAAATCAAAATCACTATACTTATTTACAAGTTCTTTATCTATCTGGTATGTAACCGTCTCGCTATCTATCAATAATCCATCCATATCAAAAATTACTGCCTTCATCATATGCTCCTTATATCCTGATATTTTCCGTTGAAGTCATCTTATTTTACCACTTCGGGCTGACAGAAGTACAGCTTTAAATTAAATTATTTTTTAGATTTCACGTGCCTTACAATATGCCGTGTAGATCGCGTCCTTTATCTTGCCCGGCCGTATCGAATCACCAATCCGGTATACCGGATAGTCCGCACCGCTAAAATCATCTTTACAATTAGACTGCAGTCCTCCTGCCAGAATTACCGTGTCTGCCGCAAGGAATATTTCTTCTCTCCGCTGCAGATGGAAGATGCGGACACCCTCTTTGGTGATCTCCTCTACCCGGCATCCGGCATACATAGAGACATTTTTTTCTTCCAAAGTAGTCATTACCGGTTCCCTGCAGAACACATCCAGATCACTGCCGATGCAATCAAGCATTTCTACAATTGCAACCTCCCTGCCTGCTCCTTCACCTGTTTTTTCTACATCGAACATAAGTTTCCCGCCGACACTCTCTGCGCCTTTCACACGGACCTCTACACTGTTTCCCGCAAAGAAGTCCGCACACTCTGTCCCGGTAGCTCCCCCTCCCACAATAACAATCCGTTTCCCAATCTGTTCCGGATGTTTCAACGCATGGACTGCATCTACAACATTCGGCAGCCCACTTCCTAAGATCCGGCGGATATAATGAGCTCCCGCTGCAAGAAATAATGCATCAGGGCGCAATTCTTCCATCAATTCTTCCGTAGCTTCCGTGCCCGTACGGATATCAATATTCAAGTCCTCTAACTGCCTTTGGTACCATTTCACCAATCGGCCGATCATGTCCTTATGAGGCGGGATCTTTGCTGCATTGAGGCTTCCCCCTAACTCCTTCTGCTTTTCAACCAGAATAACCTCATGTCCTCTCAAACCGGCTGCCCTTGCCGCCTCCATACCTGCCGGCCCGCCTCCGACAACAACAATACGCTTCTTCTCATCACTTTTTACAATCCCGTCAAATTCCAGTTCTCTTCCGTTTTCCGGATTGACGGCACAGCAGATTGGCCGGTCATCATCCAGAGTATCCAGACACAATTCGCAGGAAAGGCAATGCCTGATTTTTTCCTCCTGTCCGCTTAATACTTTGTTTACATAGTCCGGATCGGCAAGCTGGGGGCGCCCTAAAACCACAAGATCTGCTTCCTGCTTTTCCAGTATCTGTTCAATCTGCTCTGGTCTGCGGATTCCTATTGCTGTAAATACCGGAATATTTACGGCCTGTTTGATCGCCGCCGAAAATGGAACTAATAGCCCCTCTGCCTGCGGAAGGCAATAAGGCGGTGTTGTCATCAAGTACGCAGAGGGTTGGGATGCAGACAGATCAATGGCGTCCACGCCCGCTTCCTCTAAGACTTTTGCAAGTTCTACAGATTCCTCTATCTGTCTTCCGCCCTTGATAAACTCATCTGCACTGTACCGCACCATGATCGGAAATGCATATCCGACCTGCTTACGGCATTCTTTGATTATTTCCAGCAGAAAACGGCACCGGTTTTCAAAAGATCCGCCATACTTATCTGTACGTTTATTAAATACCGGAGACAAAAATTCTGCAATCAGATACCCATGGCATGCATGCAATGTGATCGCATCCATTCCCGCCTTTTTTGCAAGCATTGCACTATATGCAAACTGCTTTTGGATTTCCTTTATCCTTTCCGCCTCCAGTACACTCCCCGGCTCTTCCTTGTATTTTGTTACTGCCGAAGGAGATTCACGGGGAGGAAGAGCCGCCTCACTCCCATAGTGTACCAATTCAATCGATACCTTTGTATCATAACGGTGCAGTTTTTCTACCAGTCTTGCCCACGGCGCAACATGCTTTCTGTCATAGAATACCGGCTGCCCCGGATGGTTTCTGGAACGGGCATCAATCGTCGCCGCCTCTAATATGATCATTCCTGCACCGCCTCTTGCTCTGCGAAGATAATATTCCTCCAGCTGTGGGGATACATACCCGTCCTCTGTGGTCAGATTTGTATTCATCGGAGGAAATACTATCCTGTTTTTCACGGTCATCTTCCCAATCTGCAAGGGTTCTGACATTTTATATTTATTCTTCATATTTCTTCCCGCCTTTACTATCTACATAAATGATGCAGTTGCGTTCCCAAATACCTTTCCGCCAGTTGTATCTGTTACTTCCGCATACATGAAAATAACTCTTTTCCCAACCTTTTTCGCCTCTGCACACACACGAAATTTACTTTCTTTTTCTACACACCTCATAAAATTAAGAGAAAGCTGCGTAGTCACGACTACCTCTGCCTGCCTGTAAAACCTCGCAAGGATTCCCATCGTCATATCTACGGCCGTCGTAAATATACCGCCATGCAGCACTCCTGACGGGTTCAGCATCCACTCCTGAACCTGGAACTCAAGCACTACCGTTTTTTCTTCGGCGCTGCACCCCTGGAATGTTGCTTCCATCATATCGTTGATTTTTTCACCTGATTCCGCTTTTTGCGTGAATGCGCCTCTGATTACACGCTCCATCTGCTCTTGTCCGGTTTCTCCTTCTCTTTTTCTGCAATTTTCTTTTTCGAACACATCATAATTCATATAAAATCCTGCCTGTTATTTATTCTTAGTTCATATAGAAACCTGCCCGTTATTTATTCTTAACTGCCTCAAGCATCACAGCCAAAGAGACGGTCGCACCAACCATCGGATTATTCCCCATGCCGACAAATCCCATCATCTCCACATGTGCCGGAACCGAAGAGGAACCCGCGAAAACTGCATCCGCATACATACGGCTCATCAGATCTGTCTGCCCGTAAGACGACGGGCCTGCTGATGTATCGTCCGGATTCAGCGTTCTTCCAATCCCTCCCCCCGAAGCGCAGGCGAAATACCGTTTTCCGTTATCATTGCAGTATTTTTTATAAGCGCCCGCGACCGGATGCTGAAAACGGATCATATGGGTTGCATTTCCTGAAATGGACACATCCACCTTCTCATGCTGCATAACTGCGATTCCCTCTCTTGGTTCAAATGCCCCAAAGCAGCGTATCTCCGCCCTCTCGTCATCTGAATACGGCGTCTCCGACAATATCTCCAGCACATTCCTTTCAAAATCAAAGCTTGTTTCAACATAAGTAAAACCATTAATCCGGGCAATGATATCCGCGGCATCTTTTCCCATGCCGTTTAATATTACCCGTACAGGAGTCTTTCTTACACGGTTTGCGCTGCGGGCAATCCCAATTGCCCCCTCCGCTGCCGCAAAGCTTTCATGTCCTGCCAAAAATGCAAAACATTTTACCTCTTCAGATAATATCATGGATGCCAGTTTCCCATGGCCGGTTCCAATCTTCCGCTCTTCGGACACAGAACCGGGAATACAGAAGCTCTGCAGGCCTTCTCCCAGGATCAGGGCAATCTCACCGGCTGCTTTTACTTCGCTCTTTATCGCTGCCGCTACTCCGGCAAGATAAGCCCAACAGGCATCATCAAAACATATCGGCTGTATTCCCCTCACAGCCTCAAATACATCAATTCCATGCTTTATACAGACATTTTCAGCTTCTTTAAGGTTTTCTATCTTGTATTTTTTTAAGAATCTTTCCACTTTTTCAATTCTCTGTTCATAATTTTGAAAGTACGCCATCTCTACTCCTTTCTCGGATCGATCATGCTTTTGGCTTCACTGAGCCTCCCATAGGTCCCTGTTGCACGTTTCAGCGCCTGATTGGCATCTTCGCCGTCTTTGATATATTCCATCATTTTCCCGATATTTACGAACTCATATCCGATGATACGGTCTTTTTCATCCAATCCTACACGGGTCACATAGCCTTCCGTCACCTCTAAGTATCTTGGTCCTTTCTCTAATGTGCCATATCCTGTCCCCACCTGAGTTTTGGCGCCTGCACCGAGATCTTCCATTGCTGCGCCGATTGCAAGTCCGCCTTTTGAAAATGCTGTCTGAGTCCTTCCGTAAGCCATGTTCAGGAAATATTCTCTCATCGCCACATTAATCGCATCACACACTAAATCTGTATTTAATGCCTCCAAAAGTGTCTTTCCCGGCAGGATCTCCGCCGCCATCATCGCCGACTGTGTCATGCCGGAGCAGCCTACTACTTCAACTAATGCCTCCTGAATGATTCCCTCTTTCACATTTAATGTCAGCTTGCACGCTCCCTGCTTCATGGCGCAGGTTCCTACGCTGTGGCTTAACCCGCTGATCTGGTCAATCTGCTTCACCTGGCAATATCCCCCGTCCTGGGGTATCGGTGCCGGCCCGCTTCCCTTTGTACGGCAGACACACCGCATTTCCTCATATCGTTTCGTACATTGCATCTAGCTTCCTCCTTTCATTCTCTCAGATATCTTTCCTCTTGTTCCCAAGATTTTTATACAAATATTCAAACATGCCGCCTGCATGTATAATTTCCATAATATGTGCCGGAAGTACATCACACCGATAGACATCCGCCTTCGTTAGATTTTTAATACTTCCTTTTTCAATATCAATCTCCAGTTCATCTCCGTCGTCAATCTCGCCTGCCTGCGGGCACTCCAACGCAGGAATGCCGACATTGATACAATTCCGGTAAAATATCCTCGCAAAACTTTTTGCAACCACGCAGGAAATTCCCAGATATTTTAACGTCAGAGGGGATGTCTCACGGCTGGAGCCCGATCCCAGATTATTTTCTGCCACAAAGATATCACCCGGCTTTACCCGCTTGGGAAATTCCGGATCTGCTGCCTGCATTGCATAAGCGGACGCTTCGGCAATCCCAAGTTCCATGTACTGCGGAGGCGAGATGATATCCGTATTGATATTGTCCCCATATTTTAATGCACGTCCTTTTTTTGAGATCATCTTCCTTTCCTCCTTGTCTACATAAGCGTTCTCGGATCTGTGATTCTCCCGGTTACGGCACTTGCTGCTACAGTAAGCGGGGAACCAAGGAAAATCCTTCCTTCCTTACTTCCCATACGGCCGATAAAGTTGCGGTTGCTGGAAGAGATACAAGTCTCTCCCGATGCGATCAGCCCGCTGTGCAGCCCCACACATACCCCGCAGGTAGGTGCCAGGATCACTGCCCCCGCATCTGCCAATATCCGAAGATAACCCGCCTCATCAGCCGCTTTCCATATATTGACCGATGCCGGTGATACCAACATACGCACATTTTTGCTGATCTTTCTCCCCTTAAGAAGCATTGCCGCCTGCCTGATATCATTAAGGCGTCCCCCTGTACAGGAACCCAGATAAGCCTGGTCAACAGAGGTAAAGCTTACATCCTCTGCATCTGCCACTTTATCCACTCCATCAGGACATGCCACCTGGGGGATGAGCTTTTCTGCATCAAAGCAATACTCCATACAATATTCTGCATCTTTATCACTCTGATATATGGGGTACTCTTCAATGCCGATCCCTTTCAGGTATTCTTTTGTCACCTCATCTACCGGCATCATCCCAACCTTTGCTCCCATTTCCACTGCCATATTGGTAATAGCCATACGTTCGTCCATCATCAGGCCATGTATGGTATCTCCTGTATATTCCACAGCTTTATACGTTGCTCCTGCATGGCCGATTTCTCCGATCGTTTTCAAAGATATATCCTTTGCCGTCACTCCTTTTGCAAGCTGATTCTTCCACTCTACCCGTATCGTCTGCGGTACTTTAAGCCAGGTCTTGCCAGTGACAAGTATCCCCAGCATTTCCGTAGAGCCGACTCCGCTTGCAAACGCACCTAATGCGCCGCCCATACAGGTATGTGAATCTGTTCCAAGGACAATACTCCCAGGCAATACATTTCCGGTCTCCGCCATCACCTGATGGCACGGGCCGGCAAATTCGAAATATTTTTCCACTCCGTATTTCTCTGCCCAATCTCTTGTAAATTTTACAATTTCTGCCTGTTTAATACTTGCCGGAGGCGTATAATGGTCTGAAATGATGACAACCTTCTTTGAATCCCATACCTTATCCCCCAGCAGTTTTATTTTTTCCGCAATTTCCACCCGTGGCCCGAGAATATCATCCATCATGGCTCTGTCAACATCTACCCACACAATATCGCCTGCGGCAACATTTTCCTGTCCCGACGCATGTGCCAGAATTTTTTCAGACATTGTTTTTCCCATCTTCATACCCTCCATTTTAAAGCTGGCTTTTTTCGGATGCTGCACTGCATGGGAGGACTCCAATGCAGCATCCGGCCCTGTAAATTGTAATGTTAAAATATCTCTTTAGGGATGTACACATACCCATCCATAATCTTTCTCGCCGTCCGGTAAAACGCCAGTTTGTCCATCACAGCCTGTCCGTTCTCCATGTGGCTGACACTCTCCACATCCATAACCCCCGCCGGATGTCCGATGTGGATTATTTTTTTGCTGTCCGCTGTGCGGACCAGTTTTTCATAAGCGATACTTCCCGGAATCCTGACAGCAGCTGCAGTGCACACAGCTCCCGTTCCCGGATATGTCTTATGCATTTTCTGCATAAACAAAAGCCTTGACATCAGATCCACCTCCTCTTTCTTAATCTGCTTACCGGCAGGTGTTATATAATCCTGCGGTGCGCTAACGATTGCAAAAAACGGTGCATATGGACTGTTCTCCGTAACGTCCTCCGGTGTCCTGCCCATGACAATCTTAACAGCAGCTCTGCTGCGGATTCCCTCAATCCTCTGCAGCAGCTCAGGATCGCCGTCAATTTCTGCCGCAGGCTCATTCCCTCTAAGCCCAAGACTTTCTGCCGCAATGAATACTAAAGGATTGCCCGCATCCACAATAGATACCTCATAGTTTTTCCCTTCATACTCAATTACGTCTTTCACATTCCCGGTGGGCAAAAGTTTTCCGGTAACAGAACCTGTAGTCGCAGAAAAATCCATTGTAATTTTTGCACCGGTCCCTGGAACTCCGTCGATGTGAAAATCCCCGCTTGTACATGCCTTACCGTTCCTTACCGGAACCTCTGCCTTCAGAATACAGTCTGTATTCGTCTGATAAATACGGACTGTGGTAACCGGCTCAATAGCAGGAACCAGCCCCGCATCTATGGCGAAAGGCCCCACCCCCGAAGAGATGTTCCCGCAGTTTCCGCCAAAATCAACTACGTCTCTGTCAATCCCAACCTGTGCAAATGTATAATCCACGTCCGCGCCGGCATTTTGGGAAGGACCGACAATGGCAAGTTTGCTGGTGAGCGTATCTGCGCCTCCCAGCCCATCAATCTGCCGCGGATCCGGGCTGCCAAAGACAGCCTGGATCACACGTTTTCTAAGGTTCATATCTTTCGGAAGTTCATTTTCCAGTATATAAATCCCTTTACTTGTACCGCCGCGGACAATTGAACACGGTATCGTCTGTAAATCCGGATGCATAGTTAATCTCCTTGCTCATTCATGGCATCGCCGAAAAGCTCTTCGTCTGAAGGAATCTCACCTTTAATCGGCACTGCAAGCCATGTATTGTTCATAAAATGTTTCAAAGTAATATTCTCAGATACGATATTTCCTCCCCATGTCCCGCAGCCAAGGGAACCGGTAAACGGCATACCATTGTTCCAGTCCCCTCCATTTCCGGTACTCTGGGGCTGACGTACCATTACGCGGGTTGTGTGTGTCTTTAATGCCAGTTCCAGTGCATGGTCATCATTGGTTGTCTGGATACCGCAGGAATGCCCTGCCCCCTGATATGCATGAATGCCATTGACAATCTCTATTGCCTGGCTGAATTCTTTATATTTATACACGGTGAGAACTACACAGAGCTTCTCTCCCGAAAAGGGATGATCCTCTCCGTACCCGTCTTCTTCTACCAGGATAAATTCGCAATCCTCCTGTACATCATCGATACCGGCAATCTCTGCGATTCTCTTTGCAGGCTGGGTTACAATATCACGGTTGAGGATGTGGTTCTCCGGCCACTGCGGCCAGATCGCCTTCAAAAGCTTCGGTTTCTGCTCAGCATTTATCATATGTGCACCCTCTGCTTTCAGGCACTCCATAAACGCATCATATATACTCTCCTGTACAACAACCGAGTTATCACAGGAACATCCGGACGCATAGTCAAATACCTTGCTTACATGGACATTATGCGCCGCTTCTTTTAAATCAGCCGTCTCATCTACAACGATCACCGCATTTCCCACGCCTACGCCGTAAGCTGGTGTCCCGGAAGAGTACGCCGCCTTTACCATACCTGCTCCGCCGGTCGCTATGACTAAATCAGCCTGCTTCATCAGCTCCGTACTTTTCTCCATCGTCGGGCATTCGATGCAGATCACCAGGTCTTCCGGCGCCCCGTTACTTTTCAGCACCTTGCGGACTACATCCGTTACCATCAATGTTGTCTTCTGGCTCCTGGGATGCGGAGCAAACACAATGGCGTCGCGGGCCTTTACCGTCAGCATCGCCTGTGTCGCAGGGCACAGTTCCGGCTGTGTCGTCGGGATCAAAGAACCGATCACCCCTACAGGCTTTGCAATCTTTCGGATTCCAAGCTCTTTATTTTCCTCAACCACTCCTACCGATTTCTGCGGGTTGATGTCCCTTAATACTCCGCGCACCTTCTTAAAAAGTTTGTTCTGTTTTGCCTCAAAAGTTCCCATCCTTGTCTCTTCCAGGCAAAACTGTGCAATCTTGTCCACTGTCTCAGGCTGTACCAATGCCCAGCCGATTTTCCGGCTCAGCATATCCACATATTCCTGTGTAAAATCCTCCGCAGCCGCCTGTGCCTTGCGCGCACGCTCTACAAGTTCACTTACATATTCTTTATCAGTCATTTTTATTCCCTTCTTTCTTTTATCTATCCTTAAAAACTGTTCCTTACGCTTTTCCGGAGACATTTGCGCAGCTGCTTGCTGTGACGCCAAGCATCTTCCCCGTCAGCGGTGCCTCCACATGTTCCTTTGTATACTGTACAGCCTCAAGAAGCTTTTCCAGGTTAACGCCTGTTTCATATCCCATACTGCCTAACATGTTAACCGTATCCTCTGTGGCAGTATTACCTTCAGAGCCCGGCGCAAATGGGCATCCGCCAAGACCGCCCACAGAAGTTTCATAATGCTCCACTCCGACCTCTATAGCCGCAAATATATTTGCGAGTCCCATCCCTCTCGTATTATGGAAATGAAGTGCCAATGGGAACCGCGGAAATTCCTCCTTCACTTTCTTCACCAGACTTTGCACCTGTTTTGGATTGGCTACTCCGATCGTATCGCAAAGAGTCACATCATCAACCCCGGCTTTAGCAGCCTCTCCGATCAGATACAGCACATCCTCTTCCGGGACTTTCCCTGCAAACGGGCATCCAAAGGCTGTGGCCACATCTAGGCGTACTTTTAATCCCGGAAAGGTCCTGATCATCTCCGCCAGGCCTTTTATGGATTCCTGAATGGTACGGTTAATATTCGCCTTGTTATGCGCCTCGCTTGCGGATATCACACAGGCTGCTTCCCTGATTCCCGCATCCCATGCGTTCTGCGCACCTCTTAAGTTCGGGACAAGTGCGATAACTCTCATATCGGGATAAATGTCAATCACCTTCCTTGCCACCTCCGCGGCATCCGCCATCTGCGGTATTGCTTTCGGACTTACAAAGGACGTAACCTCCATATCGCGGATACCGGCTTTATAAATCCCATCGATAATGGCAAGTTTTGTCTGTGTTTCAATAAAGGTTCTGACATTCTGGAATCCGTCTCTCGGCCCTACATCTATCAGATTGATTTTCTTTCTGAATTCTGGCATCTAGAAGACCCCTTTCTCTTTATAGGCTGCGATTTCCTCCGGTGTCATATTGACCCATTCTCCATACACTGCTTCATTATCCTGGCCTAATGCCGGTGCCGGCGTCCGGTAAGTTACCGGTGTCCGTGACAGTTTAAGCTGAGAGCCTGTCATGGTAAATTTTCCTGCTTTCGGATGCTCGGTTTCCACGAACATCTCCCTTGCTTTTGTGTGTGGGTCATTCACAACCTGCTCAATGTTGTTGATCGGCGCTGCCGGCACGCCGCCTTCAAGAAGCGCCTCCACCGCCTCTGCTGTCGGCATATCGCCGCACCAGTTAATAATCTGCTCCCGTATCCACTGCCAGTTTTGCAGCCGCTCCTTGTTTGTGGCTGTTTTTTCAGATATTTCCAGATCTTCTCTTCCCATGGCCCGGCACATTGCCCTCCACAGCTTGTCATTCGCTGCGCTCACCATAATCTGGCCGTCCTTTGTAGGAAAACCGTCGGTAGGGTAATTTGACTCATATCGGTTTCCGATTCTCTGCGGAAGCCTGCCCTCAACCAGATAGTACGGCTGGATCACCTGCATACTGGCAATCCCGGCATCCATCAGGCCGATATCCACCTTCTGCCCCTCTCCTGTCTTTTCCCGGTAATGGAGAGCCGCTAACAGGGCGATCGCCGCACTCTGTCCTGCCAGGTAGTCTGCCATCGGAGTGCCGATGCGCGTACCGATTGTCTCCGGCCACCCCGTGGTACTCATGAGCCCGCTCATCGCCTGGCCGATCGCATCATATCCGGGCCTCTGTGAGTAAGGTCCCGTGTGCCCGAATCCCGAAACTGCTCCGTAGATAATGCCCGGATTGATTTTTTTCAGCTCCTCATAACCAAAACCGAACCGGTCCATGACGCCGGGCCTGAAGTTTTCTACAACCATGTCCGCTTTCTTTACCATTTCAAGGAAAACTTTTTTCCCCTCCGGAGCTTTCATATTCAATGTAATTCCCTTTTTATTCCTGTTCAGATTCATAAAGTAGGCGCTCTCTCCGTTCTGGAACGGGCTGAACGCACGGCTGTCATCTCCCTTACCGGGAATCTCAATTTTAATGACATCAGCACCCATATCTGCCAGCATCATCGTGCAGACCGGTCCCGCCAGCACTCTCGTCAAGTCCAGAATTTTCACGCCGCAAAGCGCGCCATTTTTTAATTGATCCATCATTCTCTCTCCTGATATTCAAAAACAAAGCTGCACCGCAAAACTTTCCGCGCAGCTTTGTCCTCTGATTGCGCAAATTTATTTTCCCCTAGAAGATACCTACACGCGGAAGTTCATGAAGCGATTTCCACCCTTCACTCAATGGTTCACGCAGGTACGGCTCTACCTCTTCGTCTGTACGGAAGGTTATTGCGCTTGCCGGCGGGACTTTTCCTGCCGGATATGCCTCCAGGATCTGATCGATCATCAAGGTCAGGTAACGGCAGATTGCCGCCACCGGACGTTTTGCTTTCTCTGCAGTGCCTCTGCTTGGATATCCTACAACACCTTCCGGCGTCCCGAGTCTCTCGATCGTGGTGTGTCCCACACCTTCTGACCATGCATGGGGGCGGTGCATTCCATCTACGGAATTATCATAGAATCCTTTCATAAACAGCGGTTTGGATTGTGCGTCAACACATACGCTCATGTCTACCATGTCCCCAAACAGAAGGTTCGCGACAGCAGTCTCTGCCTCGTCCGCATGTACAAAATGGGTCGTCATTGCATTCTCATGATCCTCTACCGGATAGAAGAACTCGCGGATTGCCCTGTGCCACTCTACAATCGTTACAAATGCAGGTACCTGGAACCGGCGGTAGAACTCCTGGACTGCAGATTCCATAATCCATCGCTGGCCATGATTATTTACCAGAATAATCTTGCGGAACCCGTCATCCCATAAACCGGCAATTGTATACACCAAAAGCTCACGCACAGTCTCTTCCGGAATAATGCATGTTCCAGGCATTCCGCCATGATGGTACGGATGCCCGCCATAATTTAACGGCGGAAAAGCAAGGGATACCTCATATCCCTTTTTTGCGGTATAACGGCGTACGCCTTCACAAATCTGGGAAACCATGAATGTATCAAGTCCGCTTGGATTATGAATTCCATGATTCTCTGTACATCCGCACGGAACCAAAACGATATCATTTTTTCTCCTCTTCTCGATCACTTTATTTCTCGGCGTGTTCTGTATGTAACATCCTGCCTTCCCAAATTCAGATGCATTCGGAAGTTCATATTCCTCTAAGATTTTGTCTATCTCTTCCTCGGATGCGTCCCAAAGCTCCTTCTTCATCCTTCCTACTGCGGAATCCTCAAAAAATACTGCCGGGTTCTCCGTAAAAATCCATTTATCTGCCATCTTTTTCTTTTCTCCTTTCCTACTATGCTTCATCATCCATCGTAATCATGACTTTAATCGCTTCTTCCTTATGTTCAATTGCCATATCAAATGCGTCTTGAATCTTCTCCAGCGGATAATAGCCTGTCACAAACTTGCTGTAATCAATATCTTTTTTCACACGGTTCATGAATTTGATGGTCTTTGTAAAGAACCATGGCTGCCCCGCGCTCCCCTGAAGATTTAATCCCTTCCAGATCGCTTTCCCGATTTCAATCGGAATCTTTCTCCCGATAGAATGCCCGATGAAACGGATTCTCGCATGTGCCTTTGCGATATCTACTGTCTTAGAAACACCAAAGTCTGTTCCGGTACATTCAACGATAAAAGAAGCACCCTGCCCGTCTGTTTCTTCCATCACGATCTGATCTACATCCTCATGAAACGGGTCAATGACGCGGTCCACGCCAATAACATCCAGTGCCATTTTGCGGCGGAACTCCACCGGCTCTACAAGGATTACCTTAGCCCCTGCCGCCTTGCAGATCGTCGATGCGAAAAGCCCGATCGCACCGCCGCCAAACACAACGCAGTCGTCCGTCCTTGAGACAAATCCATTCCTTCCGTAAATACTGTAATATGCGACAGAACACGGCTCTACAAGAGCACCCTCCACATAGGTCATCGTATCAGGGACTTTATAGCAAAATTGTTCCTCGCCTACTAAGTACTGTCCCATTCCGCCCGGCGCCGTAGGCATAAACCCTACTTCATTCCAGTTTGTGCAGTAAGAATTATTAATTCCCTCCTTGCAGATCTCGCAGCGGTTGCAGGAATTCGCACACTCGCCGGTGACCCTGTCTCCTACCTTCAGGGAGATAACCTCTGAACCAACTGCTACTACATCCCCGCACCACTCATGTCCCGGTGTATACGGTCCAAGATCATACCTGCCTTCTTTGGAATGTCCGAGATAACATTCCACATCACTCCCGCATATACCGGAAGCACGCACTTTTACAAGTATCTGTGTCGGCTTTAATTCTGGAACTTCTACTGTCTCTAATCTCAGATCCTTCGGGCCGTACATAAATGCGTCTAATGATTTCATTTTTTATTTCCTCCGTTCTTTTGATTGTTAAGATAAGAAATTATACTGTCCGCAACTGATTCTTTCGTCAATCCGTTCGCCTCCAGCTGATATGCAAGTGTCGCTGTCATACCGAAACAGTCATTAAGGCCAATACGTTTCAGCACCGCCGTGCATCTTTCCTCTGCCATCACTTCTGCGACAGCGCTTCCAAGCCCTCCGATAATACTGTGGTTTTCACAAACGACTACCAGTCCGGTTTCCTCCGCCGCTTTTATAATCTCTTTTTTATCAATGGGTTTAATGGACGGCATGTTGACCACTCTCGCGCTTACACCCTGTTTTTCTAAAAGCTCCGCTGCATCCAGCGCAATGCCTGCCGCAATGCCGCAGGCTATAATTGCCGCATCTTTTCCTTCTTTGAGCAGCCTCGCCTTTCCAAGCTCAAACTCCGGAACTTCTGTATAAACCTGCCGCAGGTACATCTTCGGCTGGCGAAAATAAACCGGGCCTTCATACTGGGCCAGATACCTTGTGACCGCTTCCAATTCATAAGTATCCCCTGCTTCCACCACCGCCATGTTCGGAAAGCTCCGCATAACTGCCACATCCTCCACGCCAATATGCGTACCGCCGTTTTTTTCTGCTGTAAGTCCCGCATATAAGCCGCACACCTTTACATTCGCCTGGTTGTAACACACAGAGATGCTTACCTGGTCGCAGGCACGTTTCGTGGCAAAATTGGAAAAGGAACTTGAAAAAACATTCTTTCCGCAAAGCGCAAGTCCCGCCGATGCTGCCATACAGTTCTGCTCCGCGATTCCAAAGTTGATATGACGGTCCGGAAATTCCTGCATAAAAGCTTTTGTTCCGAAACAGCGCATAAGATCCGTGTCACATACTACGATTTCCGGATACTGATGGCCTAATTCGACAATTAATTTCCCGAATATCTCTTTGCTGATCAGAGAACGAGTTTTTACATCTGCCATTATTTCACACCGCCCTTCCCTGTCAATTCGCTTAACTCTTCCGGACTTAGAAACATCATGCTGTCCTCAATATTCCCGAATCCGTATTTTTCGTACTGCCCCGCTATTTCTGCAAGCGCCTTCATTCCCTCTGCCTTTGTCATCTTACGGCTGTGCCAGTCCGCCTCATCTTCCATAAAGGAGACGCCTTTCCCCTTTGTCGTATCAGCGATGATCACTGACGGCTTATTTTCCATCTCTTTTACTTTTTCAAAACTGTCATATAACTCTTCTAAGCTATGTCCATCGCAAACTACCGCATGCCATCCGAATGCTTCCCATTTTGCTTTCAGGTCGCCAAGTGGCATAATGTCATCACTAAACCCGTCAATCTGGAGACGGTTGTTATCTACAACCACTTTCAGGTTATCAAGTTTGTATTTTGCAGCAGACATAGCCGCCTCCCAGATTTCTCCTGACTGACATTCGCCGTCTCCCAAAATACAATAGACATTGTAATCTTCCCTATCTATTTTCCCTGCCATAGCCATCCCTACCGCTACGGACATCCCCTGTCCGAGCGCTCCTGTAGATGCATCCACACCAGGAGTTAATTTACGGTTACAGTGTTTTGGCAGCATACTATTATTCGCGTCAAACAAGCGAAGCTTATCTTTCCCGAAGAACTCTTTGTCTGCCAGAATGACATACTGCGCCGGACTTGCGTGTCCCTTTGACATTACAAACCGGTCTCTCTTTTTATCCTCTGCATGTGCGGCATCTGTTTTCAGGAAACCTCCATAATACAATGTTGTAATAATTTCCAACACTGATAGAGAACCGCCCGGATGCCCGGATCCCGCATAATCCATCATTGCTACAAGATTATACCTGAGTTCTTCTGTTTTTCTGCGAAGCATCTCCATATCCGGCTTCTGATGATCCATAATACAACCTCCTCTCTGTATCTCTGAAATGATAATTTTGTTATCTTTTATTTATTAATCATAATTGTATCATCCCTGTTTTTCTATCATTTTATTTCTCAAAAAAATAACAATATTGCTGACTCTTATCTATTTTTAAAAGCTGTCTCTCCTTGTTGTTCCCTCCGTACTTTTTGCAGCTATATTGTTATAATTTACAGCAATATTGTTATAGGAAATGCCGGCAAACAATGCAAGCGTACGCCGCAGGCAGATTGTGGGAATGAGTTTTCAGACAGCCTGCCGGCACATAACACAAAAACACACAAAGCGGCAGGAGCTTTTTGTCTCTGCCGCCCTGTGTGTTTTATTTAGGAATTTATCATAACATCTTTTTACCAATTCGGAGTTACTACAAATTTACCGCCCTCTGCTTTGGCCGCTGCCTGAATCGCTTCAACTGCATCGTCCAGATGGTAACATTTCGTCAAATATTTGCTCGGATCTATCCTTCCGGACTCAATCAGGCGAATCACATTCGGCCATGTCCCATGGCCGGAGCTTCCAATTGCAAAATGATAATTCGCCCCCTTTTTCTGCATGTAAACCGGATGGAGGGAAACAGTATCCGCAGTGATTCCAATCTGGGCGATTGTTCCTCCCGCCATCAGCATATCAACTGCTTCCGGAATATTCTCCGACGGATTATGCGTTGCTTCAACGACCATCGCTGCTCCGACACCTTTTGTTATCTCCAGGACATGATCTGAAAGCTTTTCTCCTTTGCCCCAGATTTCAAATGGATCAAGTGTGTGCGTCGCCCCCACATCTTTTGCAAGTCCCTGTCTTGTTTTATTGGGGTCAAACACAATAATTTTCGCCGCACCAGCTGCTTTAAGAAGTGAAGCTGCAGATAATCCGATCGGCCCGGCCCCGAATATTACCACATGTCCGCCCGGTTCGATTCCGCCTCCCCTTGTAAATACTCCATTATATGCGACTGCCATAGGCTCCACCATAGCAGCAACCTCCAGCGCTCTTTCCTTGCTGCCATATACATCAACAAGCCCGTCTACTTTAAAACAAAGTTTTTCTTTTGCCACCAGATATTCTGCATATGCTCCGTTCTGCGAAAAACCAATTTCTTCAAGATTCTCGCACTGGTTAAACAGACCTCTTCTGCATGCCAGACATTCTCCGCACCAGTTCATGGTCTCCGCAATTACAAGGTCTCCTATTTTCAGTTCTTTTACGTCCTTTCCAACACCTACGATCTCACCGGAAAACTCGTGCCCGATGACACACGGTAATTTGCAATGTCCCGCATAATGGCTGTAATTATCCTCATCCGACCCCAGGAAATTCGTATCGGAGCCGCAGACCGCCGCCCCTCCAACCTTCAGAAGTATCTCGTCATCCGCCGGTTCCGGCACAGGAATCTCTACAAGTTCTAATGTCGGATTGTAAAAAATATTAGAACCCAAAAGCGCCCTTTTATCCTTTATTTCTCTCTCTGTTGGTGTGTAACCCGGACGCGGCTTCCACTCTCCGCCCGCCATCAGTGCTTTCATCATTTTTGCCATTTCTCTTACTCCTTTACTGTCACTTTTGTTACTGTAATATATAAAACATCATCTGCCCTTAAGCTTTTTATATCTCCAAAAGAATATTGCGAACAACATTGAACCCGCCAGACACAATACATTGGAAACCATGCCCCAAAAAAGGCCAAACTCCCCGCATATTACTCCCATCATCCATGGGAACACGATCTGCCCCAGGCTGATACTCATAAAGAAGACTACGGAAACCGTACTCTGGAAATCCGGGCATTCTTTATATCCTATCGTCAGGATAAGAGGGATTGCCGCTCCCGCAAATAACCCCGCCGCAAGATACCCCAGCATAGCAAATGCCAGAACAGGGAGCACCACGCCGGAAAAATGAAAAACAATTGCCAGTCCAAGCCCTGCAAGCAAAAGCTGTTCTTCCTTAAAGCGTTCTGTCAGCTTGCTGCATCCGATACGGCTTACAACAAGGCCGATCCAGAAAAGTGATGAACCGAGGCTCCCGGCAAATGTACTCACTCCATACTGATATTGAAGGTACAAAGGTACCCACGTGCTGATTCCCCCCTGGTGGCCGCAATAGAAAAACATAGCAGCGATCAGACAAACAATAGCTGGGCTTTTCAGTATCCCAAAATTCATGTGGTTATCATCCCGCACACCTTCCCGAGGCTCCCTAACAAGCGCCTTTTCTTTGATAAGGAAAATGATCAGTATGATCAGGCATAACATTCCGATATATCCATAAATCATCTGCCACCGCGGAAACACCGAAAGAAGCTTCGCCGCAAGTAATGGTCCTACAAACGAACCGGCACCAAAGCAGCCATGCAGCAGATTCATATAAAACCCTTTATTTTCTTCGTGATAAACAGATATCTCTGTATTGATCGTCAGATCCAAAAACTTTGTGGCTATTCCGATCAAAAGCAGCAATGCAAGAAATACTGCCAGTGTATCAGCCCGGCTCACCAATATCATTCCCACTGAATACACTGCATAGGTAACCCATATCCACGTCCTGTTCTTAAACATCTTCAAAACAAATGCCGATACGATAACCCCTGCAAAACATCCTGAATAATACAGGATTGTAAAAATTCCTCCCTCTGAAACATCCAGGCCAAAATCATTCAGGAAATCCACCATAAATGTGCCCAATATAGATGTTCCTACCGCATAGGAGAAAAACAGCAGATACAGCAGGAAAAAATAGGCTGTATTGTTCTTTTTCTTTTCCATCCTTCAAAATCCTAAACTACCATTGCATGCAACAGTTCTTCTTCTGTGACATCTCTCTTTTTATTATTATACGTTTGAACTACTTTTCCCTTTTTTAATGCAAGAATGGTGTCGCTTAAATTAATCACTTCATTCATCTCGTCAGAGATTAATATAATACTTGTCCCCTGTTCAGCAAGGTCATTGATAAGCTGATAAATTTCTGCCTTCGCTCCAATATCAATACCTCGGGTCGGCTGGTCCAGTATGAGTATCTTCGGCCTGACACTAATCCATCTTCCCAGAATTACTTTCTGTTGGTTTCCGCCGCTTAAATCAGTGGCTTCCTGTTTTCGGGAATGACAGCGAATCGACATAAACTTAATCATATCGTCAACAGACGCATTGGCTTTTCGATAATTAATGAATCTCCAATTCAAACAATTATCAAAATTAATAATAGATACGTTGTCAGAAATCGCCCTTCTTGTAATGAGACCTTCAATTTTACGGTCCTCAGATATAAATGCGAAACCATTTTTTACAGCTTTGGCGGGCGAACTCAATTCAACCTCTTTATCCAGGAGCTTTAATTTACCTTCCCTTTTTTTCTTTGCTCCGTATAAAAGCTCCACGAATTCTGTTCTTCCGGAACCGACAACTCCGGCCATTCCAATAATTTCCCCTCTGTGCAGATCAAAAGATATTCCATTTACTTTTCCAGAATGATCAGCATAGTCCTGCACACTGAGAACGGTCTCACCATAAGGCTTACTGCGCAGATACTTATGATGACTGTCAAACGCTTTACCAATCATCAACTGAACCAGTCGCTCCTCATCACATTCCGATACACCCAGGGTATCAATCCTGCTTCCATCACGAAGAACCGTCACTCTGTCACATACTTCAAAAATCTCTTCCAGATAGTGAGAAATATAGATAATTGCTTTACCTTTCCTCTTCAAATCGCCAATTACCGAAAACAGGCGTTTTACTTCTGTATCAGACAGGGAAGAGGTTGGTTCATCCATAACAATTACATCCGCATTCATCATGACACATTTAGCAACCAAAAGCAGTTGCTGCTGCGCTGTGGACAGTCTCTCTACAATTTCACCCGCTTTTATATCGAACCCGAGTTCATCGAGAAACTTTTGAACATTTGAGAGCATTGCTTTTTTGTCCAAAATTTTCAACGATTTATTAGCGCAAACCTCATGTCCCATATATATATTATCTGCAACTGTCAGATTCGTGATCAGGTCTAACTCCTGATGTATCATGTAAACTCCCAGCCTTTGTGCGGCAAACGGATCTTTAAATGATACGTCCTGGTCTTTATATACAATTTTTCCATCATAATTTGTATACACGCCGTTTAATATTTTCATCAGAGTAGATTTCCCGGCGCCATTTGCCCCAACCAAACCATGAACCTCTCCGGCAAAAATCTCCAGATCTACATTTTTCAAAACAGGAACGTCATTAAATTTTTTAGTGATATCACGCATACTCAGTACACATTCATTATTTTTCATAACAGGACACCCCTAATCTTTACTTCTGTTTAAAAATGCATCAATACCGGCTGCAATAATGATAACAACACCTGTCAGCGCCTCCTGCCAGTAGCTTGACACTCCCAAAAGCTGCAGAATGTTAAGAATCAGTCCCATGATCAGAGTACCAATAATCGTATTGAACACATTCCCTTTTCCGCCAAGCAGTGACAAACCGCCAACAACGCAGGCCGCAATCGCCGTCATCTCATAGCCTGTCGCTGCATCCGCCGGAGCCATTAACACACGGCAGACCAAAATAAGGCCAGCCATTCCGCAAAAGAATCCGTTGACTGCAAAAGCAACGATTCTTACCCGGTCAACGTTGACACCCGACAGCCATGTGGCGCGCTCATTTCCCCCGACTGCATATAAGTACTGGCCAATCCTGGTAAATTTGATGATGAGCCCCAAAATAATAGCACAAATGACCCAAATGATCGCACAGACCGGAATCCCGAATACACGCCCCATTCCAAAAATATTATACTGCTGCGGCACTCCGGTCACAGGCATGCCATCTGTAATGATATACACCGACCCCCGGCAGATTGACATCATTCCTAAAGTCGTAATAAAGTATCCAACTTTAAATTTTGCTATCAATACCCCGTTTATAACTCCTATTGCGGTTCCTGTCCCCAGTCCGATCAATACTCCGGGAACAAAGCCCAGATTACATAGCCCCATCGCCCCAAGTACTGCTGATAAGGCAACAACAGAACCTGCTGACAGGTCAATAACTCCTGTCAATATACAACAACACATCCCTAATGCCATAATCCCATAGATTGCATTCTGATTCAGCAGATTCATTATATTCCGCATTGTACGGAAATACGGCGAAGCAATCATACTTAATATGAACATCATGATAAGCACAAAAAACATCGTAACTGATTTAACATCACCGCTTCTTATGATTTTCTCTTTTATTTTCGAAACCATATGCATTTCCCTTTCTGATGCAAAGGAGGGGAATCCTTTTTCACTTTACCATCCCCTCCTTTTTTCTCCAATTTTTATGACTTATGTCAACCACCCTTTACCATGCCGGTTCTGTCCCTTCCCATGTATCAACAGTAACCGTCGGAAGTTCATTGAAAGTATTTTCCTCAATATTATCTCCACCCTCAGTCAGATACTGATTGCACACATCAACACCTAAAACTGCCTGATCATATGGGCTCTGGATAACCGTTCCGTAAATATCACCAGCTTTAATCCCATCATAAATTTCCTGCGGATAATCAAATCCAATAACTTTCCCGGCAAGATCGTCTCTTCCGTTATCTTTAATCACATTTGCACAGCCAACTGTTCCATACGGATCCTGATTGACAATCGCATTAAGCTCGCCTTCCGCAAATTTGGTCAGCAGATTTTCTGTAATCGTCATCGCCTGTGTCTGGTCCCAATTACAATCTTCTTCTGCAACAACCTCAATATTGCAGCCCTGTTCTTTAAAATAGTCTTTTAATCCGGCAGAACGGTTAATCTGCGGAGAACTTCCTGTTACACCAGTGATGATCGCGATCTTTCCCTCTTTGCCAATCATATCCACAACCAATTCACCCTGCTTACGTCCGCCCTCATAGTCATCACTGCCCACATAAGTAACCATATCAACGCCTGCATCCGCTGCTGTCCCTTCACTTACAAGGGCACGGTTATCCGTGATAAATGGAATTCCTGCCGCATTCAACTCCTTTGCTGCCGGAATCAGCGCTTCCGTAGCAACAGGGAGAAGAATCACCATATCTACCTGTTCTGTAATAAAGTTCTCGACCTGGCCCGTCTGTGTCCCTGCGTCATTCTTTGCATCTACAATCTCTACTTTCATATTATACTTTTTTGCCTGGTCTTTAAAACCATCCGCCATTCTCCCAAAGAATGGCGGCGTCATGTCCGGAATACAGACCCCAATTGTTACCTCTTTTTTCTCTCCACCTTCTGCCGAATCCTTATTTTCATCTGAGTCTGCACTTGTACAGCCAACCATCGCAAATGTCATAGCAGCCACCAATAATACCGCCAATATTCTTTTAGTAATTTTCATAACATTTCTCCTTTCATACCCGCATCTTATTATTCACTTTAACAGATACTCCTTTTCAGTTATTGTACACAATTCCAAAATTCTATAATTTTCGCGCAAAAACTATTGATTCTTTGTGTATTATATCAATATTCTTCTTTATTCTCGATAACAATATTCCTCAAATAAATAAAGATATTGCGATTCCTGTCAAAGCCATTTATTAAATATTGCTCAGACATATGAATTCCAAAAAAAGAAAAGCCTATTATCTCCAAACTATGGAAATAATAAGCTTCTCTTTTTTCAAGCCTCCCATTTTTTAACAAGCTCATCTAATGGAGTTCCAGGGTCATTTACAGATTCTTCATCTTCCCAATAACTTTTTAGCATTCTTTCACAAAAAGCATCATCCGCTTCTTCATCTGCAGCTATTCCTTGCACATATGCCAAAACATAGCCGATTTTATAATCTGGTATTACATCCAATAATTCTATGATTCTCTCTTTATTACTCATTAATTGTAACCTCTCTTTCTATTTTCTCTTTTTTATCCCTTTTAGAAACCGGGTTAAGACTTTATCATACTTTTCTTTTTCATATTTTACCGCAGCTCTCTTCTGCGCTTCTGAAAAACCGTTAGAGGGCGGAATGATCGCTGCAGCATGGGAGAAAAAGAATATGATCAAAGAAATATGAAATCGTCCTATTACTTCTATATTTTATAACTCCCCTTGTGTTTTGCAATATTTTAGTATAAGATTGGTTTATCTATACAAGATTACCACTATATCTTTCCTGTGAAATTCGCTTTTTAGGGAGGGAATCATATGAACCGAAAGATTATTACAGATAAAAACATGCTGGAATTAAATCCCCAGGGCGATTATACATTTCCAATTAATTTCATGAATATTTCCATCTTGAATTACCCGGCGCACAGCTTTCCTTATCACTGGCATCCGGAGATTGAGATTGAATATATCCTGGAAGGCGAGATGAACTATCAGGTGAATCAGGCATCCTTCCATGTCAGGGAAGGGGACTGTGTTTTTATAAACCAGAATGTACTTCACTCGGGGACTTCACATCAGGACACAGACTGTAAGTACGCCTGTATTCTTTTTAATCCTTCACTGATCTATGGTTTTGAACACAGCATTTTAAACACAAATTATGTAACGCCTGTATTGAGTAATCAGCAATTTGACTATGCCTTATTTACAAATAACTGTCCGGAGCATCTGCGTGTCAAAAGCTTGCTGGAACAATTAATTCATCTGAATAAAAACAGGGAAGATTGCTACGAGCTGCAGATTACAGGGATCCTATGTGAATTATGGTGTCTGATTTTTCACAATTACCAGCAATTTCTCCTGGAATCCGGCTCCGAACAAAATCCGTCCGACTCCAAAAAAATCAAATATCTGAAAGACGCCCTTACTTTTGTTTACGAGAATTATGAATCCCCTATTACACTGGACGAGATCGCCGCTTCCTGCCACATCAGCAAGAGCCGATTCTGCCGGATATTTAAAGAATCTCTGCATCAGACGCCTTTTGACTTTTTATTACGTTACCGGATAAAGCAAAGCCTTCCTCTTTTGTGTGCAGGAGACCATTCTATCACGGAAGTCGCAACTTCCGTAGGCTTCTCTTCCCCGAGCTATTACGCAGAAGTATTTAAAAAATATATGTTCTGCTCGCCTACTGCCTATAAAAAAGAACATATGAAATAGGCAGGCAAACGCGTCTTGCTTATGTAAGTCTAAAAAGGTCAGTCTGCACAAAGCCGATTGACCTTTTTGTTTGAACGAGGCTTAATCCTTTGTACCCATCCTGCCCTCTTCCAGACATTCGGACATTTTAAACGCCAACATCATTTCATTTGTCAGGCTGCAATCCTCATACTCTGCAGGTATGTTTTTCCTCTCAAACCATTCTGCCAGCGAAAGCTCATCCTGATCCAGAACAATCGTATCCCCGCCGTCAAGCTCACAGAAGAAACCAACAAGGAGCGTATCGGAAAAAGACCATGGCTGGCTTTTATAATAAGTAATATTCTTAACCTTAAGCCCCACTTCTTCCATCACCTCACGCCTCACCGTGTCCTCAAGGGTTTCGCCAATTTCCGCAAATCCTGCGAGAAGGGCGTACTTTTTATATTCCCTCCCTGCATATTTTGACATGAGGATCCTGTCCCCATCTGTCACTGCCACGATCACCGCAGGACATATCTTAGGATACTCCATGCATCCACATTCCGGGCAAAAAAGCATCCTCTCTTTTTTATCCTTTACAAGCTTAGCTTTACATCTCCCGCAGTATCTCCGGGAATCATACCATCTGTAAAGCTGCCAGCCTGTAATTCCCGCAAACCCCAGATATTTCGGTGATGCATGGCGGCAGATCTGTATATCCTCCCACCCGTACCCTTGCAGGCTTTCATGGAGAGGATTCTCCCCCGGCAGATTGTAGGAATGATTTTTCGGACGGTCTGCCAGGTAAAAATCCTGGCTGTCTATCGAGAACAGATAAATATACTCTATCTGCGGGAAAGCTTCCTCTTCACATTTCCTGATTTCCCGATATGAGGGAAATATGATATTATCCCTTTCCCTTTTTACCAAAAGCTTTCTGCCGTCATAAAACATTATTGTACTGCTTTCCCCCGGCTGCCCGGGCGTATATTCATTTTTATATTGATATGGGAATATATCCTGTATCATGGTTTATCCTCCTGTCCTTTCCTGAAAAGTCCCATTTCACCGGAAAGCCCAATCCATTGCCCTATGCTCTGCTTCCCGGAAACATTTTTCTATACACAAAATACTGCATACAAAGGTACTGATCTAATCTGTCCGTCCATTCCGAAGTTCCTTGCGGAAATCCGTATGCTGTAAGCTGGTTTGTATTTCTCTCTATATACCGCAAGACTTTTTGACCTGACATGATTTCCTGATTTACACTCCACAGGAATCACATGTTCTCCCTTGACTATGAGAAAATCTATCTCCGCAGTTCCGTCAGACTCCCAGTAAAGCAGCTCATATCCATTCGTTCTGAGTGCACATGCTACATAATTCTCTGCAAATATGCCCCTGAACCGTTCCGCCTCACTGACCATCAGGCGCTCTAAGTCCATACCTGTCCTTGCAGACATAATCCCGGTATCGCTGTAATATAGCTTAAATGCCGTCAGATCCAAGAAGGCAGAAGGAGGCATAAATCCCTGTGTGCATTTTACACATTTATTTACGATACCTGCGCGGATCAGCCAGTCTATAGAATCTCCATACTGCGATGCGCGCGCACCGCTTTTTATCAGTTTATACTGGAACTTCTTAGAGTCTTTCGCCAATTGGGACGGAAGAGAATCATAAGCAGCAAATATTTTGACCGTTTCTCCCGGCAATGCATATTTTGCCATATCTGCAATGTAGGAGTCTAAAAGCATGCGCCTGATTTCCTGCTGGTTCAGTGTCGCGGCCGGTGCAGTCTCAGCCGCTATCACCGCAGGCATCCCACCAATGATACAATAGTTATAATATTCCGCCAACGCCTCTTTATGGAGCGCCTCAGAGAGCGCCTGAGCCTTCTCATAATGCATCCGGATCATATCCGCCAACACTTCTTTCCCTTTCGCCCAGAGATACTCTTCAAAATCCATTGGGTACATATTCTCCATCTGGATCTTACCCACTGGAAAGGAGAACTGTTCCCGTTTCAAAGCTGCTCCCAACAGGCTGCCCGCCACGATCACATGATACTCCGGAGCTTCTTCCGCAAAATACTTCAGAGAGGTCAGCGCTCTTTCACACATCTGTATCTCATCAAACATGATCAAAGTCTCATCAGGGACAATTTTTATGTGATAGTACTTCTCCAATAACTTAAGAATCGCATCCGAATGGATATCATTCTCAAAAAAACTGCCAATCTTAACGTCTGCTTCGAAGTTCACATACACCGTACTCTTAAAGTACTCCGCCCCCAGCTCCTGCATGACATAAGTTTTTCCCACCTGACGCGCTCCATACAGCAGCAGAGGCTGACGGGAAACTGTTGAAAAGATGTATCTTTTTTCAACAATTCCCAACAAATACCGGATCTTTATCCTCATCTGAAAATAATCGTTTTCTTCAAATTTAAGCCTTTCCAGGTTCTTCTCACTTACCTGCGTGATGCTGTAATTTCCGGTTCTTTTGCCGGACGTCCGAAATTTTCACAATACTGTTTACGCAGCATTGGATTAACAAAGCTGAAATCTATGTTCTCTTTTATCTTCCGCAGAAGATGACCGGCAGGAATGACCGCATCGTAAATCCCCTGATAAGGCGACAGGGATAGTTTCAACTGTGAATGATCGTTCAACATTTCGGAGTCCTCCTTCCTCATACTTCTATTATAATATCAACATTGAAAAAAGCTCAATTCTTTTTTAAGAATCAGACTTTTTCAGTGCCCTTAAAACTAAGGGATACAGCGATTTTTTAATCTACTAACTATCAAAGACAGGATTATAGACCGCAGTACAGTAAAAGTCAATCCGAACGGGATATTAAAGTTATTCATCGGGACAATCTGTTATATCTTTTCGTGACAAACCCCTTGCTGCATGATAAGATATGACAAAGAGGCAAACGAAAGGATGATCACGCTTATGACTCAGAAAATTCAGGAGTATTTTATTTATTTTATGTTTTATTCAATAATCGGATGGCTATACGAGGTTTTTCTGGAGGTTGCGGTGTATCATTGGGGTTTTTCCAACAGGGGAGTGCTATTTGGACCTTATTGCGTGATCTACGGAACAGGGGCCCTGATTCTGATATTCTCCCTGAGAAAACTTATGGAAAAACGAATATACGCCGGAAAAATCCTTGTGACTCCTTTTTTGGTCTTTCTCGGGATAATCGCTCTTACTACCATACTGGAGCTTATCGGCAGTTATATCATGGAGCTTACCACAGGAGAATGGGCATGGGATTACCGGCGGTTTGCTTTTAACTTCCAGGGACGTATCGCCCTGAATCCCAGTGTGCGTTTCGGAATCGGCGGTATGTTCTTTCTGTACGTACTCCAACCGCTGTTTATTAAAGCAAGAAACAAAATGTCTCCTAAACTCTTCAATATCGTCTCCGGTACTATGGCGGCAGTATTGGCGGCAGATATACTTTTTCTATTGATAAAAAATCTGCTTCTCTGAAGTCTGATCCGGCGAAAAAGAACCCGACAGCCGCTTACTGTTAGAAACATGCAGACAAGAGATAATTAAACCAAATCATGACAGGAGGACAGACCATGATACCCATAGACCGCCAGGATTTCTATCTGAAAGAGCATACCCTCTCCGCGCAGTTAGCAGGATACACATGGGAAGATATATGGAAAAGAGAAAGGATGCTTTTTTGTCCCGAGTGCGGGCTTATGGAATATCCGCGGATCTGTCCTGCAGAGATCGGCGAGACTCTGGAAGATACTGTGAGACGCGAGGTAATGGAGGAAGTAGGGCTTAAGGTCAAAAATATCACTTACTACAAAAGTCAGCCATGGTCCTTTTCTGACACGCTTCTCGTCGGTTTTTTCTGTGAACTTGACGGCGAGGACAGGATTATCCTTAACGAAAATGACCTTTCCCTCGCACAATGGTTTGAATGCGGAGAAATTCCGGCAAAAGATGACGATTGCAGCCTGACAAATGAGATGATGATGGCATTTAACATGTCCCTGAACCGTTCCGGCTCATAATGAAGCCGGATCACATCTGTCAGCAGTTCCCCGCAAATACATACTCCAGGTATCTTCCCGCAGTCTCCGCAAGGCGGTACACTGTCCCTACGTCCGTCGCATTCCTGTCCGTCAGATGATACCGCGGAAAAAACCGGGTGACATGAAGCGGGATATCCTTTCTTACCGAAGCGATCCAACGCGCCTCATCACTCATCTCCCCCGCATCGTCATTTTCTCCCGGTACGATTAACGTAGTCAGTTCCACATGACACTCTTTCGCCGCCCGGATGATAAATGCCTTTACCGTATCCAGATCACCGCCGAACTTCCGGTAAGTCTCCCCGCGGAATGTTTTCAGATCGATATTCACAGCATCTATATACGGAAGGATCTCTTCCAGCACTTCAAGGGATGCGCTTCCGTTAGTGACCAGCACGTTAGCCATCCCCATCTCCTTTATCAGCCTGGCCGCATCGCGCACATATTCCCATCCCACCAGCGGTTCGTTGTAGGTGAACGCCGCTCCGATATTTCCCGCCGCCCTAAGTTCCAGCGCTTTCTGCGCCAGAGCTTCCGGGGAAATGTACACCGCACCGGCCTCTTCCTCCTCCGACATGGATATCTCATGATTCTGGCAGAACGGACAGCGCAGGTTACACCCGAAACTTCCAACCGACAAAACCAGACTTCCGGGACGAAACATCTTCAGCGGCTTTTTCTCGATGGGGTCTAACGCCAGAGACGTGATCTGCCCGTAGTTCCCGCAGATAATCTTTCCATCCTCATTTTTTCTTGCTCTGCAGAGCCCTGTCTGCCCAGGCTCCAGACTGCAATGGTGCATACACACACGACATGTCGTTTTCATCGTTCCCTCCGATATTTTAATAATGCCGCACAACCTCAAACCGCTCCAGCGCTGCCTTCTCATGCTCGCCTATCCCGGCTTTCCTCTTGGCTATGGCGATCTGTTCTTCAACCGTATCCACTCCCTCAAGATTCGGAAGGAGAAGCCCCCGCCTGTATCCCTTCGTCACTACCACGCCGTACCGTTTCACGTCCAATTCGTCCGGGGAGCCGATCTTCTCCATATCCCCCAGCACGTCCACGCTGATCGTAAGCTTATCAAGTTCCTCAGATCTTATGGGTGAAAAGCGCGAGTCGCGGACCGCGGCGCTGACCGCATTTTCTATGATCTCTTCTGCTATGGATGTCTGCACTGCACAGATGGTTCCGATACATCCCCGGAGCCTGCCTTCTTTTTTTATGGAGACAAATACTCCTGCCCGGCCGCCAAGCATCTCCTGAGAGATCCCTTCCGGCACCTGGATCTTTTTCCCTGTCCGCACATATGTCTCTATGGTCTGCCGCGCAAGCCGGACATAGCTATCCTCCTGCTGCCGAAGCTTCCTAATCCGTTTTCTTTCCTTTTCCTCATATTGGTCCATAAAGTTCCTTTTAGCATCCTGTCCGCATGGAAGAAATGTGCATATCCCGTATCCCACTCCGAAAGGCCCTTCATAGGATAACCTCTCTGCAGTTACTTTCGTCCTGTCCAGCGCGCCTGCCATAATGGTGAAAGAACGGTGCCCACATTCTGCTGCCTTTTCACAAAAATCCTCGGGAAATTCCAAAAGCTTCTCAAAATCCCCGTGTCCCATCACCTCCATGATCCTCCGGTCATATTCCGGCCCTTCCTTCTGATATCCGTAGGGGCCGTCCTCCTTCAGCCGGTGGGACAGATCCCCGCTGGCGATGATCACAACATTTCTCCCCAGCGCCTCTGCTGTCTCCTGAATAAGCTGCCCCAGCCTGTAATGATCCGTGAGCGAAAGACCGGACAGCCCCACCCTGACCAGACCATATTCTTTCCAATACTGCTCTGCAAAATACAGCGGCACCAACGTTCCGTGATCCAGCTGCCTGTCCCGCTCTCCAAGCGTCCCCGCAGGAAAACCTTCGGCATCCGCCATCCCGCATAATTTTTCCACGAATTCCGTGTCATAGCGGGCTTTCAGCTTCACCTTTCCGGCGCCGAACTGACCGAAATTCCCTTCTGCCCATTTCCCCGGCGATATATGAAAATAGTCGGCATACATCACCTGATGCGGCGAGAGCAGCACGATCGTGTCCGGTCTGAGGCTTTTAATCCTTGCTCCCGCTTCATGGTATGCGTTAACCGTATCCTGGATCTTTCGTTCCTGCCCTCTGCCAACCTCTGGTATGATCAGCGGCGGGTGAGGCACCATAAATGCTCCTGATATCATGTTATCTCCTCCTTAACTTAATCTGCAGAACTTCCGTTTTAATCTCATCTCAGTTCTCCCGGAATATAATGCGGCCATTTACAAATTTGGCAGCGATATGACACTCCCCGGAAAGATAGATGAGCCGTTCTAAACGCTCTCTTACACTTAATTCCTGAGGATGCCTTATCCTGCTGTCATCCAGCACTAATGCATCAAACTCATATCCCTCTTCAAAGCTTCCGACTTTTCCAAAAAATTCTCCACCGCCCTTTGTAGCCAGATAAAACACCTCTTCCACTGTCAGGGGCAGCACCGTCTGGTCATAGAGTCTCCACCTGAGTTTTGAGCACTGCACCGCCATCACCATTGCTTTAAATATCGACAGGGCCGAACCTGCCGCAATATCCGATCCAAGCCCGACTTTCATGCCTTTCTCAAGATACAGCTTTACAGGAGCCGCTCCTGAAGACAGATTCGCGTTAGATTCCGGACAATGGGCGATAAAGACCTTTTGCCTTCTCATCATCTCGATCTCATCTTCCCCGCTATGGACACAATGGGCCATGATCGTCGGGCAGCCATCTCCAAACATCCCATACCGGTCATAAGATTCCCCATAAAATCCTATATCAAGGCAAAGCTCCTTCACCCACAAAGTCTCTCCCAGATTTTCTGACAAATGAGACTGTACCGGCAGTCCATACCGCTTTTGCAGCTTTGACAGCCTTTCGAACAATTCATCTGTACACGACGGGGTAAACCTTGGCGTCAGCACAGGCTTGATATTCTTAAACTTCCGACTTTCGATCAGCCACTCTTCTGTATCCTTTTCTGACTTTTCCGCACTGCTTTCGCACAAATATTCCGGGCTGTTCCTGTCCATGTTTACTTTTCCTACATAAGCCTTCAGTCCTGTCTCTTCCAGTTCTTCCATCAGCAAAAGCGTTGCCGGCGTATGGATCGTCGCAAAAATACATGCCCTCGTTGTAGCGCTGTTTTTCAGGTCTTCAGCAAAGATTCCATATGCTTTTTTTGCATATTCCAGATCTGCATACTTTGCCTCTTCCGCAAATGTGTGTGTATTCAGCCAGTCGATCAGTTCCAGGTCCATCCCCCTACCGCGGAACGAATACTGCGGGGCATGTATGTGCAGATCTACAAGTCCGGGAACAATGATCTTATCCTCGTAGTTATAGCAGGGAAGCGATTGATATTTTTCCGGCAGCCTCTCATACACACCAGCGCATCTGCCATCTTCACAGACAATATAACCGTTCTCTGTCATACATAGTTCTTTACTTGTTTTGCTATAGCAAATATTTCCTTTTATTACATAGTTCTTCATGGGCGTCAATTTCCTTTTCTCTTCTTACTCCTGATTATAATCTTTGTCACAAGCTAAAGCAATGTTTACTTTTTCAATTCGGGACTTCCTTAATCAGGAAAATCTGTTATACTAAGGATACAGAATCATAAGATGTATATTATCGGCGGATACCGTAACCATCGATATCTTTTGCTTCTGAAATTCTAATATTTACCATTTAAGGAAAAGAAAGAGGGGAAATAAGATGAAAAAGAAAACAGGCTGTATTTTTCTGCTGTCAGCAATACTCGTACTTTGTTTTGCTTTGCCTGTGAATGCGGCAGAAGAATTTAACCAGGTTCCTGATAACAGAAAAGGTGCGGTAAAGGTTTCATCCGCTCCGATTTACAGCGTTGCCTCTGCCAAGTCTCAAACATTGAAAATGCTTAAATTCGGCGAAAAGGTAGTAATAAATACCCAGTCAGAAAACTGGTATGAGGTGAAAAAAGGCTCTTTAAAAGGCTTTATGAAAAAGGATTCTGTTGTCATGTATAATAGTAAGAAAAAGCATGTCGCTCTAACCTTTGATGACGGCCCCAGTGCCAAAACAACAAAGAAAGTTTTAAACGCATTAGAGAAACATAAATGCAAAGCAACATTTTTTCTGCTCGGTTCTAATATTACAAAAAGTACAGAGAGCCTGATAAAAAGGGAAAAGAGATTAGGCTGTGAGATTGGGAACCATTCTTATTCTCATCCGTTACTTACAAACATGAATAGCTCCGCAGTAAAAAAGCAATTTACAAAGACGGATCAGAGAATAAAAAAATGCATCGGAGAAAATGCAACTGTTTGCCGTACCCCGTATGGCTCCAGCAAAAAAAGAATACTAGATGCCGCCGGAAGCCCGCATATTTTCTGGTCTGTGGATACGCTTGACTGGAAATACAGGAACACAAAACGGCTGACTTCATATGTGAAGAAACACGCAAAGGACGGCGATATAATTCTGATGCATGATATTCATAATACTACAGCTAATGCAGTAGACCTCATCTGCAAAGACTTGAAGAAAAAGGGATTCGAGACAGTTACCGTCACTGAGCTTGCTGCAATTAAAGGCAAGAAAATAAAAACAGGCCACACATATAGCCGGTTTTAGATCATTCCGCTCTAAC
>CATLEM010000011.1 GCA_949916155.1 uncultured Dorea sp. | reverse complement strand
TTAAGGAATACCGCCTGGATGTGCCGCAAGTGACTATACTTGCGGATGAACTTAGAAAACGGGGGCTTGACATCCCGAGAGGGATTCTGAAAAAAGAGGAACTGGTGCGCTGTATCAGAAGCTTGGCGGGTCAGGAATAGAGGAGAGATTATGTCGATCAGACTTGAACATTTGAACTATATATACAGCCCAAAGACGGCTTATGAAAAGCACGCGTTAAGAGACATTTGCCTTGAGATCCCCGACGGGGAATTTGTAGGCGTGATCGGGCATACCGGTTCGGGAAAGTCCACGCTCATCCAGCATTTTAACGGACTGATAAAAGCGACGGACGGCAAACTTTTTTATAATGAAGAAAATATATATGAGCCGGGTTACAATATGAAAAATCTTCGTAATGAAGTGGGGCTGGTCTTCCAGTACCCAGAACATCAGTTATTTGAGGTCGATGTGATGTCGGATGTGTGTTTCGGGCCGAAAAACCAGGGACTTTCCCTGGAGGAGTGCGAGGCGCGCGCGCGTGATGCCCTTAAGCTGGTGGGGCTTAAGGAAAAATATTACCGCTCGTCGCCCTTTGAGCTGTCCGGCGGGCAGAAAAGGCGGGCGGCGATCGCGGGCGTCCTTGCCATGCGCCCGAAGGTGCTCGTCCTGGATGAGCCGACGGCGGGGCTTGACCCGAAGGGGAGGGATGACATCCTGGAGCAGGTGGCGTTTCTCCATAGGCAGACGAGCATGACGGTTATCCTGGTGTCCCACAGCATGGAGGACATCGCCCGGTACGCGGACAGGATCATCGTGATGAACCACGGCGAGGTGATGTATAATGACGCGCCGAAGGCCGTATTCGCCCACTATATGGAGCTTGAGCAGGCAGGGCTTGCGGCGCCCCAGGTGACGTATATCATGCACGACTTAAAGGAGCAGGGGATTCCAGTGGATACCGGCGTGACGACGGTTTCGGAGGCGGCGGATGAGATTATGAAGGTATTGGAGAAGATAAGATGATTCGAGATATTACGATAGGACAATATTATCCAGCAAAGAGCATACTGCACCGTCTTGACCCCAGGGTGAAGCTTGTCTCGACGCTTTTGTACCTGATCTCTCTGTTCCTTTTCCGGAGCATTGCGGGGTATCTGGTGGCGACGGTATTTCTGATCGGGATCATCCGCGCGTCCCGGGTGCCGTTTGGCTATATCGTGAAAGGGCTAAAGCCGGTGATCATGCTGTTGATGATCACGGTGGTGTTTAACCTGTTTCTTAAGAAAGACGGGGAAATTCTCTTTACGGTATGGAAACTTTCAGTGACTACAGTGGGGCTTCGGAACGCGGTGTATATGGCGGTGCGGCTTGTATACCTGATTATCGGCTCTTCGCTGATGACATTTACTACTACGCCCAATGAGCTGACGGACGGCATCGAGGCGCTTCTCCATCCGCTGAACAAGATTCATGTGCCGGTGCATGAGGTGGCGATGATGATGTCCATCGCGCTGCGTTTCATCCCGATCCTTCTGGAGGAGACGGACAAGATCATGAAGGCACAGCAGGCCAGGGGCGCGGATTTTGAGAGCGGCAATATCATCCAGAGGGCGAAGGCGATGATTCCGATCCTGGTGCCTTTGTTCGTGTCGGCGTTTCGCCGGGCTTATGACCTTGCCATGGCGATGGAGGCCAGGTGCTACCGGGGCGGCGAGGGCAGGACAAAGATGAAGCCTCTGCGGTATAAAGGAAGGGACCGGGCGGCTTACGGAGTGATGGCGGTCTATCTTGTGGCAGTCGTTTTCGTGGGCCGGTATGTGCCGCTTAAGGTTTGGATTTTTTAGGAGGAATGTGGTGAGACGGGTGCGGCTTTTTGTTGCCTATGACGGCACGGACTACTGCGGCTGGCAGATCCAGCCTAACGGGATCACGGTGGAGGAAGTCCTGAACCGGGAGCTTTGCCGGCTTACCGGGGAAGATATCCGGGTTATCGGCGCGAGCCGCACGGATTCCGGCGTGCATGCCCTTGGAAATGTGGCGGTGTTCGATACAAAGTCCTCTATCCCCCCGGAGCGGATGGCGTATGCGCTGAACCAGCGGATGCCGGAGGACATCGTTATCACGAAGTCGGATGAAGTGGCGGCAGACTGGCATCCCAGGTATCAGAAAAATGTAAAGAAAACCTATGAGTACCATATCTGCAACGCGCCTGTGCCGGATCCGTTGAAACGAAGATACAGCGCGTTTGTCTCATTTCCTATGGACGTAGGGAAGATGCGAAAAGGCGCGGAGTACCTTGTGGGGGAGCATGATTTTGTGAGCTTCTGCAATATACGGACCAATGTCTCGGACACGGTGCGGACGGTGGAGAGCATCACTGTTACCCGGAGCGGGCCGGATATCGTGATCCGGATCACGGGAAACGGGTTTCTCTATAATATGGTAAGGATCATTGCGGGGACGTTGATCCGGGTAGGACGGGGGTTCTACGCGCCGGAGAAGGTGAAAGAGATACTGGAGGAGAGAAAGCGGACCGCGGCCGGGATTACGGCTCCGGCGAACGGTCTGGTGCTGGTGGAGGTGGAGTATAGAGCGGCAGAAAGATAAATGGGATAAAAGATAAATGGAGATAACAGGCGGCAGTATAACCCCTATGGGCGCGTACTGCCGCCTTTTTATATCGCCTGCTATATTTTTAACAAGACTGACAAATGAATGACAATATCCATAACAGAAAAAAGATGAATAAAAATCTGCAAAATACTGAAATTTAGTATTCCCAAAATCATTTTTTGTGATAATATATTATTAGTGTATCATACGTACTACATATACTATAGTGAATGGGAGGTTTGTATATGGATGTTTTATTGAATCTGGTTCCGGCATTTGGGATCATTGCGCTTTTGTTCGCGGGGATGCTCGCGTCAAAGGTTGGAAGGCAGCAGGCGGGGACAGACAGGATGAAAGAGATTGCCGGGTCGATCAGTGAAGGTGCGAAAGCATTTCTGACGGCGGAGTACAAGATTCTGATTATTTTTGTGGCGGTTCTTTTTGTGCTGATCGGGGTCGGCATAGGGAACTGGATCACGGCGGTCTGCTTTGTGATTGGGGCGTTGTTTTCTACGCTGGCGGGATATTTCGGTATGACCGTCGCGACGAAGGCAAATGTGCGGACAGCCAACGCGGCTAAGGAAAGCGGCATGAACAAAGCGCTGTCCATCGCATTTTCCGGCGGGGCAGTGATGGGGATGTGCGTGGCCGGCCTGGGCGTGCTTGGCGTGAGTGCGATCTACATTTTCACGGGGAATGCGGATATTCTGTTCGGGTTCAGCCTGGGGGCGTCTTCCATCGCGCTGTTTGCCCGTGTGGGCGGCGGTATCTATACGAAGGCGGCGGACGTGGGCGCTGACCTTGTGGGAAAGGTGGAGGCGGGCATTCCGGAGGACGATCCGAGGAATCCTGCGGTCATCGCGGACAATGTTGGGGACAATGTTGGCGATGTGGCAGGAATGGGCGCCGATCTTTTCGAGTCCTATGTGGGCGCACTGATCTCGGCGCTGACTCTGGGGCTTGTGTATTTTGACGCGGCGGGCGCGGCATTTCCGCTGGTGGTTGCCGGGATCGGGCTGATGGCGTCTATCCTGGGGACATTTTTTGTGCGGGGGGACGAGAAGTCGAATCCGCATAAAGCGTTAAAGACCGGTTCCTACGCGGCAAGCGTGCTGGTGCTGATCGCGTCCTTTGTCCTGAGCAATGTATTTTTCGGCAATTTCAACGCGGCGATCGCGATCGTGGCCGGGCTTGTGGTCGGCGTTCTGATCGGGATCATCACGGAGGTGTATACTTCCGGCGATTACGGCTCGGTAAAGGAGATTGCGTCCCAGTCAGAGACCGGAGCGGCGACGACGACCATCAGCGGTATCGCGGTGGGGATGCGCTCTACGGCTCTGCCGATTCTGCTGATCTGCGTCGGTATCTTTGCGGCGTATAATTTCTGCGGGCTCTACGGGATCGCGCTGGCGGCAGTTGGGATGCTGTCTACGACGGCGATCACGGTTGCGGTAGACGCTTACGGCCCGATCGCGGACAATGCGGGCGGTATCGCGGAGATGTCCGGGCTTGACTCCAAGGTGAGGAGCATTACGGACAAGCTTGACGCTGTGGGCAATACGACCGCTGCTATGGGAAAAGGCTTTGCCATCGGTTCTGCAGCGCTTACGGCTCTGTCGCTGTTTGTGACTTACGCGGAGTCCGTGAAGCTGGATACGATCGATATCCTGGATTACCGGGTGATCATCGGGCTGTTTGTGGGAGGTATGCTGCCATTTTTATTCTCGGCCATGACCATGTCCTCTGTGTCCAAGGCGGCATACCAAATGATCGAGGAGGTAAGAAGGCAGTTTAAGACCATCCCGGGCATCCTTGAGGGAACCGGGAAACCGGATTACAAATCCTGCGTGGCGATCTCGACTACGGCGGCGCTTAAGGAGATGCTGGTGCCGGGTATCATGGCAGTGGCGGCTCCGCTGGTTGTGGGGATATTGCTAGGGCCGGCATCCTTAGGAGGACTCTTGGCAGGTTCTCTCGTGACGGGAGTTATGGTGGCGATCTTTATGTCAAACGCCGGAGGAGCGTGGGATAACGCGAAGAAATACATCGAGGACGGCAATTTCGGCGGCAAGGGCAGCGATGCCCACAAAGCGGCTGTTGTAGGCGATACGGTAGGCGATCCGTTCAAGGATACGTCAGGGCCGTCCATCAATATCCTGATCAAGCTGATGACCATTGTGTCACTGGTATTTGCTCCGCTGTTTTTATCTGTCGGCGGATTATTATAGGAGATGTAATGAGAATGTGCTGCCCCCTTTGTATAGAAAAGGCGGGCAGCACAGCTGTGAGGATTCTGATTTTCTATTGTTATCTGTATGACAATATGCATTAAATTATAAAAAATATATAAAATTTTCAAAAAAGGTGTCACAAAACGGACAGTTCATTCGTCATATATAGTAGAAAGCTTTTCTTAAAGGAAAAGATCATGTACGAGGCAGCAGGAGGATGAAGATGTTCGGAAAGAGATGCTTGATTCAAACGGATTCGCTGGAGCTTGTCCGGAAAATAAAATACATGCTGGAAAGACAGCAGATTTCATATGAAGAGAAAGTGAAAGACAGGGTGAGTACAGACCAGCTTATGGCACATATGATGTCCGTAAAGGAAGAGAGCCGGGATTGCGGGAAAGTCCGGCACATATCCCTTTATGTACATAAAAATGACATTAAAAAGGCAGAAGAGCTTGTCAGAACGGTCAAGAAAGACCTGTGGGTGAAAAACTTCATGAACTGTTTTCCGGCATTAAAAAAGTAAAAAATTTCTGCTTTACATTAAAAAACAAAAGTGCTATAATAAGCGCATGCAGATATGGTTCATCGGTAGAACACTGGCTTCCCAAGCCGGAGAGGCGGGTTCGACTCCCGTTATCTGCTTTCATTCTTTTATGGGGCATTAGCGCAGTTGGGAGCGCGCAACATTCGCATTGTTGAGGCCACGGGTTCGAATCCCGTATGCTCCAATTGAAAACCGTTTTAAATCTTTTAGACTTCTGATTTATAGAGAAAAAGCTTTGAAAAGAAAAAGTAGCAGTCCTTACACCCATACAGAAAGCAGCCGGTTGATGAGAGGCGCATGAAGGAGCGGGCTGTGAATACATCTTGGAGCTTCGCACCGAACATGTATGACTGCATAAGTAGGCTGTGACGTGACGGTATACGTTATCATGCCGAAGCTGTAGTGTAAGTAGCTTACAGAGGCCGGCAGTACGGACTGCCGGTGAAAGAGGTGGTACCGCGGAGAGAACTTCGCCCTTGTCTTAGATAAGACAGGGGCTTTTTTTAATCGTATGGGGAGCATTGCTCCTTATACGGTGCCGGCTATATTTATTCAAATAAAAAGGAGAGATGAGAACATGGGAATTTACGAAGAACTTCAGGCAAGAGGGCTGATTGCCCAGGTGACAGACGAAGAGTTGATCAGAGATCTTATCAACAACGGGAAGGCGACATTTTACATTGGCTTTGACCCGACAGCGGACAGTCTTCATGTAGGACATTTTATGGCGCTGTGCCTGATGAAGCGGCTGCAGGAGGCGGGAAATAAACCGATCGCCCTCATTGGCGGCGGCACGGCGATGATCGGAGATCCGTCAGGGCGAAGCGATATGCGCCAGATGATGACTGCAGAGACGATCCAGCACAACTGTGATTGTTTTAAGAAGCAGATGAGCCGGTTTATCGATTTTTCAGAGGGTAAGGCGCTGATGGTCAATAATGCGGATTGGCTTCTTGATCTGAATTACGTCGAAGTGCTCCGGGAAGTGGGTGCACATTTCAGTGTCAACCGTATGCTTGCAGCGGAGTGCTATAAGCAGCGGATGGAGAAAGGCTTAAGCTTCCTTGAGTTTAATTACATGATCATGCAGAGCTATGATTTTTACATGCTGTTTCAGAAATACGGATGCAACCTTCAGTTCGGCGGTGACGACCAGTGGAGTAACATGCTTGGCGGTACAGAACTGATCCGCCGCAAGCTTGGAAAGGACGCGAGTGCGATGACGATCACCCTTCTTCTCAATTCCGAGGGGAAGAAGATGGGTAAGACCCAGAGCGGTGCCGTATGGCTTGATCCGGAGAAAACTACTCCGTTCGAGTTCTACCAGTACTGGAGAAATGTGGCGGATGCAGATGTTCTTAAGTGTATCCGCATGCTTACCTTCCTGCCTCTTGAGGAGATTGATAAGATGGATTCCTGGGAGGGAGCTCAGCTCAATACGGCAAAAGAGATCCTTGCTTTTGAACTGACAAAGCTGGTTCACGGCGAGGAAGAGGCTGAGAAAGCGAAGAAAGCCGCAAAGGCACTGTTCAGCCAGGGAAATGCCGCAGACATGCCTAAGACAGAACTGACAGAAGAAGATATGAAGGATGGAGTCATCGATATCCTGTCCATGCTTGTGAAGTCAGAACTTGTTCCGTCGCGTTCCGAGGCGCGCCGGGCAGTGCAGCAGGGCGGAGTGACTGTAGACGGAGAGAAAGCGGAAGATATTTATAAAACCTATACAAAGGAGGAATTATCCGGCGAAGGACTTGTACTCAGGAGAGGGAAAAAGAAATTCTGTAAAATATTGATGCAGTAGATGCACAGGTGATTGATATGAAAGAAATACATTCTGTAAAGCAGTCAAAAAGATATCTCTGGGTCATTTCAATAGTTATAGTGATCATGCTGTTTCTTATCATTGCTATCTTGATCGTGTTTACTACTATGGATGCCAATGAGAGACGGCTTAAGGAAGAGCGGGAACAGGCGGTTAAAAAGAGACAGGAGGAGGAACTGGATAGAAAAAATGATCCAAGGCCTGTGAGAACCGGAGAGGATAAGCCGGAGGATGAGGAGGACGTCAGGATGTCCTTTGTCAGTGAGCCGGGAGATTTCGGTGAATATTATAAATTGCCTGTTAAAGATGCATCGGCAAGTTCGGTCATTTCTCAGGAGGGAACAGATAACAGTGCAGTGAAGGCTGTGGACGGGAATGAAAAGACATCCTGGCAGGAGGGGGTATCCGGAGACGGTATCGGTGAGAGCCTGCATCTTACGCTGGAGAAGGAATATTATGTAAAGTATATGTCCTTCCAGCTTGGCAACTGGAATTCCAGGGAATACTATGATGGGAACAACAGGCCGAAGGAACTTGAGATCACCGTAGGCGGCGTGACCCAGCTCATTACATTTCCCGACGGAAAGAATGAATACTGGGTAGAATTTTCAAAAGACTGTCCGGCGAAAGAAGCAGAGATCGTGATAAGATCTGTCTATGAGGGCAGCCAGTGGGATGATACCTGTATCGCAGAGATCGGGATATATGGACGGGGAAATTAAACAGGCGAAAGGAAGATTATGAAAAGACGCAGACATAAAGGGATGCAGAATCGGTACGGAGAAAGGCGGATCAGATACAGGCGGACACAGAGCGGCTGGCCGTGGTTTTTTACCGGGATCATGTTTTTGACCCTGACGGGTCTTCTGCTTTTTTGGAACAAAGATACGCGGGGATATGACAGTATAGATGAAAAGAAAGCGGATGTCGGTAATGCTGCTGAGATATCAGACGGAAATGTACCAGGTGAAGACAAAGGACAGGCGAAAGAATCCGTTTTTCTGAAAAACCTTGATGATATGCCGGCGGGGACGGTGCTGGATTCCGGTGAGATCGATCCTGAGCGTCTGTCAGAATATTTTACCGTTGATGAGATCGGGGATGAAGTGCGTCAGTATATTGAGGGCAGATCCTATGTTAAGAATGATCATATTCAACTGGATGAGCTGCGTTACTTAAAACTTTTGCATTATAATTATGATCATGAGCCCCAGGTTGGAGAACTGATCGTAAATAAAAAGATTGCCGGGGACTGTAAAGAGGTATTTGAGGAGCTGTTCGCGGAGGAATATGAGATCGCGTCCATGTATCTCATCGATAAATTCTGGACGGGGGACAGTGTGGATTCGGACACGAATTCTATCGAGAATAACAATACTTCGGCTTTTAATTACCGGGTTGTGCCGGGTACAGACAGGCTGTCTAATCATGCCGCAGGATTTGCCATCGATATCAATCCGCTGCAGAATCCGTATGTGAAGTATGACAGTGACGGGAATTTTGCAAAGTATTATAAAGACATGGAAAAGTATACGGACAGAAAGAAGAAGGGGGAGCATATGATCACCCATGAGGATACCTGCTATAAAGTATTTGAGAAGCATGGATTCATATGGGGCGGGGATTGGAATGATTCCAAAGATTACCAGCATTTTGAGAAAGAACAGTAAAGATGCAGACAAGATTATGCGGAAAAGACAGTTAAAACAGGAAGAACGTAAATAGAAAGCCAGGCACTGCTCATTGCAGGGGTCTGGTTTTTTATTATTTTATTCGATTTTGTGTTGACAAACAATATTATACAACATATAATATAGTCATAAAAACAATATTGTTAAATCATAGAATATTGTAAACCCAAGAATTTTTAAAAGAGGAGTGGGCATATGGTATTTAACACAGGAGCAGCGCTCTTGGATGCGATCGTGCTGGCGGTAGTGTCCAGAGACAAGGAAGGCACCTATGGATACAAGATTACGCAGGACGTAAGGAAGGCCATCGAGGTGTCGGAATCCACGCTGTACCCCGTGCTGCGGCGCCTTCAGAAGGATGGCTGCCTGGAAGTATATGACAGGCAGTTTGACGGCCGGAACCGGAGATACTATAAGGTGACGGAGAAGGGGACGGCACAGCTTGAGCTGTATGAGACAGAGTGGAAGAGTTATTCCAGCAGGATTAATGGATTATTTGAAGGAGGAGAGTCTGCATGAACCGCATAGAATTTATGACTGAACTGGCTGCACTTTTGCAGGATGTGCCGGAGGAAGAGAGAAGAGATGCAATGCAGTTCTATAATGATTATTTTGACGATGCCGGCGAAGATAAAGAGGATGAGGTGATCGCAGAGCTTGAGAGCCCGGGGAAGGTGGCTGAGAAGATCAAGGCGGATCTTTGGGGGCAGCAGGAGGAAAAGGTATATACGGAGACTGGCTGTGAGGACGGCGGCCGTGAGGATAGGCATATGCCGGTCAGCGGAAGTCAGGGCTCAGGAGGATACACTTATCAGGGCAGCAATGGAACCGGAACCTGGAGCGACGGCAAGGGGGCATATCAGTATGGGAATGACAAAGAGGCTGCGAAAGAGCAGAAGCCCTGGAGCAATAATGTTCTGAAAGTATTGCTGATCATTGCGATCGTCATCTTCGGGGCGCCGATCATCATCCCCTGCGCACTCGCGATCGTGGGAGTAGTGTTTGCGGGTATTGCAGCACTTTTTGCTTTCTTTTTTGCGATTGTTATCTGTTTTATTGTGATCGCAGTTGTAGGGGCAGTGCTTGTGGGAGCGGGTATCCTGACTCTGATTCCTGAGATAGCGGTGGGTCTTGCACTTATCGGGACCGGACTGCTCCTTGGCGTGATCGGAGTGATCGGAACAGTGGCCGGAGTGAAGCTTTGTATTGTTGTATTTCCCGGGATATGCCGGGGGATCGTGTGGATATTCAGAAGACCGTTTCAGGGAAGAAAGGCGGTGGTTTAAAGGATGAGAAGAGGATGGAAGATTTTCTGGATCGTATGCGGGATATGTGCAGGTGTCGGCCTAGTGTGCTGTGCTCTGGCATTTTTCCTGGGAGTGACGTCAGAGGCTATCGAGAACAGGTTTCCGGACGGGATTGGCATCATCGATCATAGGATGTATACAGATAATGATGATTACGACGATGATTACGATGATGATGGCGATGATGATGATTACGACGACGATGATTACGATGACGATGATTACGATGATGACAGTTATCATGAAGGGACTGACCATAACATGGACCATAAGGATAGTCACGGCGCTGTTACCTATGCAGGCAGCAGGACAGAAGTAATATCCGGCAGCAAGAGTCAGACATTTACCGGAGTGGACGCGATAGATACTTATATGTGGGGCGGGATCCTGGAAGTGGACAATGACGCAGCTTCGCCGAATGAGATCCGGGTGGAGACGGAGAATATCAGCAGACGGCTGGGACTTAAGTGCTATATGGACGGCAATGAGCTTAAGATTGTGACGAAGAAGAAAGTGATCGGTGTCGGAAAGAAGAAAGCAGGCAGGCTGATTCTCCATGTGCCGAAGGACTATAAGTTTTGGGAAGCAGACTTAAGCCTTGTGGGCGGATATCTTCATATTACGGATATCCATGCTGATGAACTTTCCGTTGACGTAGGGGCAGGCGAGGGCGTTGTGGAGAATTTCACGGCGGCAAAAGCAGATTTCCAATGCGGCGCCGGGTCTTTAACGACAGCAGGGACGGCCAGCGCTAAAGTTGAGATCGACTGCGGAGTCGGGGAAATTTCCTACGCGGCAGGCGGGAAAGAAAAGGATTATAATTATGAGATTGACTGCGGTATCGGAGAGATCTCCTGCGGGGCGGCAAGCTATTCCGGTATCGGTGCGGAGAAGACAATCATGAATGATGCAGCGAGGAATATGGAGATAACCTGCGGGGTGGGAGCTGTAGCAGTGACATTTGCAGAAGATTAAAAAACAGGAGGTAAAGATATGGAACCGAAAAAATTGTACCGTTCAAGAAAAGACCGTATGATCTGCGGAGTGTGCGCAGGGATTGCAGAGTATTTTAATATTGATCCTACACTTATCCGGCTTGGGCTCGTGCTTTTGGCCTGTACCGGGAGCGGTATACTGGCATATTTCATCGCGGCGATCATTATTCCGGATGAACCGCGGATGTAGCAAGGGATTTAGAGAGACAAAGCATAACGGATGACAGGAGCTCCGCCTTATCGGAAGCCGCAGCGCGGTAAAGCTGCGGATAAAGATACGGGCGGAGTTCTTTTGTCTTAGGCCTGTATATTTTGCATGAGAGTGTCAATACTTATAGCGTAATCGGGGCAGATACCTTTTGCCCAGGCATCTTAACATTCAATGAAAGGAGAATCACTGATGGCGGGAAAAAAGCAAAAAGAGATTAAGCTTGAGGAGCTGACACAGGAAGAGAAGATGAAATACGAGATAGCGGAGGAGCTTGGACTTTTAGATAAGGTGATGGCGGACGGATGGCGTTCCCTTTCATCCAAGGAAACGGGGAGGATCGGAGGGCTTCTTGCCAGAAGAAAAAGAGCTGCCGGACAAAAATAACGAAAATATTACGAATGTTAATAAGTATGAAAAATTTTTGACAACTGTTGAAAATAAAGGTTCCTTTTGCTATAATCGAAAAACCGATAGAGTAAAGTACAGTAATGGTGGATATATGGGCAGCAGAATTAATGTTTTGGATATAGATATAGATAATTTTACAGCTAAGGAAGCGATGAAGAGGTTTGTCGATTCTATGCAGTCAGAGCCGATCAGTGTTATTGAGATGGTGACGGCAGACAGCCTTATGAAGATGGCTGACGTACCGGAGCTCAAGGGGGCGGTCAGCTATTTTGATCTTGTGCTGGCAGGCGATACTACAGTTTTGGAATCAGCGGACATCGCGGAGGAGAAGTATCTTCATGAGATACATGAGCACACATTTCTCAGGATGCTTCTGAGGTATATCAACAGACATCATAAGAGGATATATCTTCTTGTTGAATCGGAGGAAGAAGGGCAGGAGTTTTTACATTTTCTCGAGTATAATTGCCGGGGCGCCCAGATTGGAGGGATGGCGAAGGTATCGGCTCAGGACCGTGCTGACGACATGATTGTTAACGCGATCAACGGAGCGGATATCGACTGTGTGATCTCTGTCATGTCATCCCCTCTTCAGGAAGATTTTGTGACGAAGAACAGGAGTATACTGAATGCGAATGTATGGCTCGGACTTGGCAAGGAGATCGTTCCGTTTGGCAGGACAGGCACTGTGCAGAGCCGTTTTACCCAGTATGTGATCAAAAATATGTTCAGGAAAGAGCTGGAGAAAAGAAAGAAAGTTGAACCGCAGACACTGCAGATGTAATCATAAGAAAAATATAAGAAATTTGTTTTGGTCACTATGTACATCGTACTTTTGTCGAAAAAACCAAGAAAATTGAGGAAATCAACAAAAATATGTGATTTCCTCTTTATTTTTTTGTAAATTTATATTAGTATAGAACATAAGAGTGTGCATTTTTAGGAGATTAAAAAAATTTTTGTTGTGAAAAATGCATATTGAAATAAGTGGAGGAGATGGAATATGATATCTAATCAAATACTTCAAAATACAATTGAAGGATTGAAAGGGATTTCAAGGATTGACTTCTGCGTGATGGATACGGACGGGAAACTGCTGGCGAGCACATTTTCCGAACAGAGCAGTTACGAGGAAGAGATTATCTCATTTGTTAATTCACCGGCAGACAGTCAGGTTGTACAGGGATATCAGTTTTTTAAGATCTTTGATGAGCATCAGTTGGAATATATACTTATGGCGAACGGCGGAGGAGACGATGTATATATGGTGGGGAAGATTGCCGTCTTCCAGATCCAAAGTCTCCTTGTAGCTTATAAGGAGCGATTTGATAAAGATAATTTTATCAAGAATCTTCTTTTGGACAACCTGCTTCTTGTGGATATTTATAACCGTGCCAAAAAATTACATATTGACACAGAAGTCAGACGTGTTATCTTTATTATTGAGACAAAAAATGAGAAAGACAGCAGCGCTCTCGACAATGTGCGGGGACTTTTGGGAAATAAAGTCAGAGATTTTGTAACGGCAGTCGACGAAAAGAATATTATAATTGTTAAAGAAGTTGATGAGAACGACAGTTATGCGGAATTGGGAAAGATTGCCCAGAACATTTACGATATTCTGAAAAATGACGGAGAAGAAGATATCCTGATTGCGTACGGTACGGTCGTTAATGATATCAAAGAGGTGTCGAAATCCTACAAAGAAGCGAAGCTTGCCCTTGATGTGGGGAAGATCTTTTTCAGTGAGAGAAGCGTGATCGCGTACAGTACACTGGGTATAGGACGTCTGATCTACCAACTTCCGATACCGCTCTGCAAGATGTTCATACGCGAGATTTTTGAGGGGAAATCTCCGGATGATTTTGACGAAGAGACATTGACAACGATCAACAAGTTTTTTGAAAATAACTTGAATGTCTCGGAGACATCCAGGCAGTTATATATTCACCGCAATACACTGGTGTATAGGCTTGATAAGCTTCAGAAGAGCACCGGGCTTGATCTGCGCGTGTTTGAAGATGCCATTACTTTTAAGATCGCACTTATGGTTGTGAAGTATATGAAGTACATGGAATCATTGGAGTATTAAATAATCAGGAGGAAATTATGATTGAATTAAGAGACGTAAAGAAAGAGTACTCAAAAGGGGTGGCAGCCCTCAACGGCGTCAACCTGAAGGTTGAGCAGGGTGAATTTGTGTTTATCGTCGGTGACAGCGGTTCCGGCAAATCAACATTGATCAAATTGATCATGAAGGAACTTGATCCTACATCGGGAACGATCATTGTGAACGGACAGAATCTGAACAAGATGCGGCATCGCAGGATTCCCATGTACCGGAGAGCCATAGGGGTTGTATTCCAGGATTTCCGTCTGCTTAAGGACCGCAATATCTATGAGAATATTGCATTTGCACAGAGAGTTACGGAGACACCGGGCAGGATCATCAAGAAGAAAGTACCTGCAGCGCTGTCGCTTGTGGGCCTTGCCCAGAAATATAAGTCGTTTCCCAAAGAACTGTCCGGAGGAGAGCAGCAGAGAGTTGCCATAGCAAGGGCTATCGTGAATGAACCGGCGATTCTTCTGGCGGATGAGCCTACCGGTAATCTTGACCCGACGAACTCGTGGGAGATCATGAAGCTTTTGGAGGAGGCCAATGACAGAGGAACGACAGTTCTGGTTGTCACGCATAACCAGGAGATTGTAAACGAGATGAAGAAGCGCGTAATTACGATGAAAAAGGGAGTTATCGTAAGCGACGAGAAAAAAGGTGGGTATAATAATGAGAATTAGTACATTTGGATATTCGATGAAACAAGGGGTAAAGAACATAGGCAGGAATAAGATGTTCTCTATCGCGTCCATCGCGACGATGGCAGCGTGTATCTTCCTGTTCGGCCTGTTCTACGCGATCATAGTAAATCTGAACTACATTGTGGAGGAGGCAGAAAAAGATGTGGCGATCACCGTGTTTTTCAATGATGATGCTACGCAGGAGCAGAAGGATGAGATAGGTGAGCAGCTTAAGAACAAAAAAGGAGTCCTGGATGTCAATTATATCAGTGCAGAGGATGCATGGGAAAAATTCCAGGATGATTATTTCGGAGAGTCCAAGGATGCGGCGGAAGGATTTAAGAATGATAACCCTCTGGCCAGCTCGGACAGCTATGAAGTTCTGATGGATGACGTGGCAAAGCAGAAGGAGGTAGTTGCTTTTGCAGAGTCGCTTGAGGGTGTCCGCAAGGTCAATAAGTCCGATGTCGTAGCAAAGACGCTTACCAGTATGAATAAGCTGATGTACTACGTGTCTGCGGCAATCATACTGATTCTTCTGGCGGTGTCCGTATTCCTGATCAGCAATACAGTAACGATGGGTATCACGGTGCGCCGCGAAGAGATTGCGATCATGAAATACATAGGGGCAAAGGATGGGTTTGTCCGTGCGCCGTTCGTGATAGAAGGTCTTCTGATCGGTATCGTGGGCGCGATCATTCCGCTGGTCATGTTGTTTTTCATGTACGATAAGGCAGTGGCATACATTATGACCAAGTTTAGTCTTTTGAACAATATTATCACGTTCCTTCCAGTGACCTCCGTGTACAGGACACTTCTTCCGGTCGGTCTGGCACTGGGTGTAGGGATTGGTTTTGTAGGAAGTTTCTTTACCATTCATAAGCATCTGCGTGTATAATACATTTAATCTGGGGGGATATATAAATGCGAGGGAAGAAATTAACAAGCCTCCTGCTTGTAGGAGTTCTTTGTTTTGGAATGGTTTTTACATCACATGCGTCCAGTGCGAGCGAGGCAAAAAAAGAAGCAAAAGAAGCAAAAGAAAAGGCTGCTAAAGCAAAAGAGAAGAGCAAGGAGTTAAAAGAACAAAAACAACAGGCAGAGACAGAAAAGCAGTCAATAGCAGTGCAGCTGGATACACTTTTGGCAGAGATCAGCGAGATGGAAGAAAAGATCTATAACAAAGAGCAGGAGATTATCCAGAAAGAGGATGAACTGATCCAGGCAAGAGTAGACGAGAATGACCAGTACGAAAGCATGAAAAAAAGAATTAAATACATGTATGAAAATGGTAACGGCCAATTTGTCGAGATTTTGTTTGAGGCAAAGGATCTTAGTGATTTCCTGAATAAAACGGAATATATTTCTTCAATCTCTGATTATGACAGAGATATGCTTATTCAATATCAGAAGATCGTTAAAGAGGTGGAAGAACAAGAGGCGGCTCTTCAGAAGGAGCAGGAAGAGATGGAGGGTATGCAGAATGAGCTGATCGAGAAGCAGGGAAGTTTAGAAGCCCTTCTCGCCAGCAAGGAAAGCGAGATAGCCGGATTGAAAGAAGAACTCAGCGCTAATGCTGAGAGAGTGAAAAAGCTTGAGGCGGCGGCGAAAGCGGCAGCAGATGCGGCGAGAAAGAAAGCGGAGGCGGAAGCGGCAGCAAAAGAGGCGGCAGCTCGGGCGGAAGCAGCCAAAAAGAATGCAGCGGTTTCAGGCGGCGGTTCTGATCAGATCGTGGTGAGCGGCAACGGTACATTTACACATCCGTGTCCGGGATATACGCGTATCTCCAGCAGCTTCGGATATCGGACAGCGCCTCTCAGGGGCGCCAGCACGAACCACAAGGGTACAGATTTTGCAGCGCCTACGGGGACGCCCATCTACGCAGCGGCAGGCGGAACAGTCACATCGGCAAGGTACAGCGGCAATGCCGGCAATATGATCGTCATCAACCATGGCGGCGGATTGCAGACGTATTATATGCATTGCAGCAGGATATTCGTGAGCGCCGGGACGAAGGTAGCTAAGGGACAGAATATCGGGGCAGTGGGAACCACGGGAAATTCTACCGGACCGCATCTGCATTTTCAGGTTATGTCCAACGGTACACCAGTCAATGCGATGAATTATTTGTAGGATAGGAAGTATATATGGATAACAAAAAGAGTTTTTTTAAAGGGGCGTTTTGCGGCGCCCTTGCTATATTATTGGTCATAGGAGCTGTCTCCTGCGGGTTGAGGACGAATGTATCTTCGCTTCAGGGAAAAAAGACGGTGACTTCGGATACGGATAAGAAACTTGGCATCCTGCGTGCTCTCATCAGTGAAAGCTATCTGGGAGAGGTGGATGAAAAAGAACTCGAGGAAGGGCTTTATGAAGGCTATATCGGCGGTCTTAAAGATCCGTATTCTGTCTATTATGATGCGGAGGAAACAAAGGCGTTTATGGAGTCATCGGAGGGAGAGTACAGCGGTATAGGGGCTGTGATGACTCAGAGCAAGGACAGCGGGATCATTACTCTGCTTCATGTGTATGAGGATTCTCCGGCTATGAAAGCGGGACTTAAGGATGAGGATATTCTGTACAAAGTAGAGGACAGGGAGGTTACAGGCGAGGATCTGACAGAGGTAGTGTCCCGGATCAGAGGCGAGAAGGGGACTAAAGTAGAGATGACTGTGCTCCGTGGGAGTAAAAATAAGGAAGTGACTGTTAATGTGATCCGTGATACTATCGAGACGCAGACTGTGGAGACGAAGATGCTGGAGGATGGTATCGGTTATCTGGCAGTCAGCGAATTCGATGCTGTTACGTATAATCAGTATGTGAAAGGACTTGATACGCTGGCCGGACAGGGAATGAAAGGCCTGGTTGTAGATCTTCGGAGCAATCCGGGAGGAAACTTAAATACGGTGTGCGATATCCTGAATCTCATGCTTCCAAAAGGACTGATCGTATATACGCAGAACAAGGACGGTGAAAAACGGGAGTACACTTCTGACGAGGAGAATCAGTTTACTTTACCTATGACTGTGCTTGTCAACGGCAACAGCGCCAGCGCTTCGGAGATATACGCCGGAGCCATTCAGGATTATGGTATCGGGAAGATCGTGGGCACACAGACTTACGGGAAAGGCGTAGTGCAGCAGATTTTTGATTTAAAAGACGGTACCTGTGTAAAGCTTACCATCGCAGAATATTATACGCCCAAGGGACGCAATATCAACGGAAAAGGGATTACACCAGATGTAAAAGTGGAGTATGAACCGGATGAAAAGGAGCCGGAGGCGGATAACCAGCTTGAGAAAGCAGTACAGGAATTAAAAAAAGAGCTATAGACAGAAAACTGTCTGAAATTATAGAAAGGGAATGTGAAATATGCATTCCCTTTTATGCTGCCGTATGTTAAAATATCATAAGATATAATCAGGTTGTGCCATAAGAAAGGGGAAGAAAATCATATATGAATATTCTGATCAGAAACGGGCATGTAGTAGATCCGATGACGAAAAGAGACGGCCGGTTTGATATACTTATCGGGGACGGCAGGATCAGGAAAGTTGCGGGAATTATTGAGGATACGGCGGACAGAGTGATCGATGCCTCTGGCTGCTATGTGATGCCGGGCTTCATCGATCTGCATGTGCATCTTCGCGATCCGGGCTTAGAGTATAAGGAGACACTTGCGACCGGCGGCAGGGCTGCGGCGAGAGGCGGTGTGACGACGGTATGCGCTATGCCCAATACGAAACCGGTCATTGATGATGGGGATAAAGTGATGGAAGTTCACCGGAGGGCTGCATTGGAATGTCCGGTGAATGTGATACAGATCGGCGCGGTGACAAAGGGACAGCGCGGAGAAGAGCTTTCAGATATTGCCGGGATGGCGGCTGCCGGATGTCATGCCATAAGCGAAGACGGAAAATCGGTCATGAACGCATCCTTGTACCGCAGGGGAATGAAGCTTGCGAAGGAGAACGGAATATCAGTGTTTGCCCACTGTGAGGATATCACGATGGTAGAAGGCGGGGTCATGAACGCGGATGAAAATGCGGAACGTCTGGGACTTAAAGGAATCACCAATTCTGTAGAGGACGTGATAGCAGCCAGGGATATTCTTCTTGCAAAAGAGACGGGAGTAAGACTTCATCTGTGCCACTGCTCTACAGCGGACAGTGTTAAGATGATCGCGGCAGCAAAGGAAGAAGGGCTGCCTGTGACAGGAGAAGTATGCCCACATCATTTTGTCCTGACATCAAATGACATTAAGGCGGATGACGGAAATTACAAGATGAATCCGCCGCTTCGGAGCAAGAAAGACGCAGAGGCTCTGAGGGAGGGCTTAAGAAACGGGATCATGGATGTTATCGCTACGGATCATGCTCCTCATGCCGCTCTGGAGAAGGACAGATCCATGGCACAGGCAGCGTTTGGAATCGTGGGACTTGAGACAAGCGCTGCACTCACCTATACTTATCTAGTAAAAACGGGGATACTAAGTATTCTGGATATGGCGGAGAAGATGAGTTATAATCCGGCAAAGATACTGGGACTTATGGAGAAAGGATCTGTATCTGAAGGAAAAGCCGCAGATGTTGTCATCTTTGATCCGTGCAGAACGTACCGGATCGATAAGGAGACATTTTTATCGAAAGGCAGGAATACTCCTTTTGACGGCCTGGAAGTGAGCGGAGAGGTAATGTATACTCTTGTAGGCGGGGAGGTAGTATATGAAGCCGGCAGTATGTGCTGATACCAGAGACAGACGGCGATGTTACATCATTATCATAAACAAAAGTTGGGAGGAATAATACGTGATCAACAGATTAGTTTCTAATATTAAAAAGACGGGAGCGCCCATTGTGGCAGGGCTTGACCCGATGCTGGGTTACATTCCGGAGCATATAAAGGCGGCCGCTTTTGCGGAGTACGGGGAGACACTGGAAGGCGCTTCGGAGGCAGTATGGCAGTTTAACAAAGAGATTGTGGACAAGATATATGATCTGATCCCGGCGGTGAAGCCCCAGATCGCCATGTATGAACAGTTCGGTCTGCCTGGGCTTGCGGCATTTAAGAAAACAGTGGACTACTGTAAAGATAAAGGCCTGGTGGTGATCGGTGATATCAAAAGAGGCGACATCGGCTCAACCTCTGCAGCATATGCAGCGGGACATATCGGACGGGTGCAGGTGGGGGAGAAGTCCTATGCACCTTTTGACGAGGATTTCGTGACAGTGAATCCTTATCTTGGTTCGGACGGAGTGAATCCTTTTATTGATGTATGTAAGGAAGAGAAAAAAGGTCTTTTCATCCTGGTAAAGACATCGAACCCGTCTAGCGGGGAATTTCAGGATCAGTTGATTGGCGGAAAGCCGTTATACGAGCTTGTCGGTGAGAAGGTTGCCGAGTGGGGAGCCTCCTGTATGGGTGATGATTACAGTTATATCGGCGCGGTTGTGGGAGCGACCTATCCTGCAATGGGTAAGGTGTTAAGAAAGATCATGCCGAAAGCTTATATTCTGGTGCCGGGATACGGCGCGCAGGGCGGAAAAGGTGCAGACCTTGTACATTTCTTTAATGAAGACGGACTTGGTGCTATCGTGAATTCCTCGCGTGGGATCATCGCGGCGTATAAGCAGGAAAAATACAGCAGATTCGGTGAGGAAAACTTCGGTGATGCGTCAAGAGCGGCAGTTGAAGATATGATCTCGGATATTAAAGGCGCGCTTGAGAGCCGGTAGAACAGGAGAAGAATATGGCGGATAGAAAAAAAGAAACGGTAAAGGTCATCTCGCAGGAATGTCTTGCGGAAGGGATCTTCAGCATGTGGATAGAGACGGAGGCGGCGGTCAGCGCAGTTCCGGGCCAGTTTATCTCCATGTATACAAAGGATGCCGGGAAGCTGCTTCCAAGACCGATCAGTATCTGTGAGACAGACAGAGAGAACAAGAGACTTAGAGTTGTGTACAGGGTAACCGGAGAGAATACCGGAACGAAGCAGTTTTCGGCGATGAAAGCGGGGGATACATTAGATATCATAGGGCCTCTCGGGAACGGGTTTCCGCTTGAGCGTGCCAGAGGCAGGAGAGCGCTTCTCATCGGCGGCGGCGTCGGAGTTCCGCCCATCCTGGAGCTTGCGAAGCAGGCAGATTGTGCCGGTAAGCAGATCGTGATCGGATACCGTGACAGAGATACGTTTTTAAGAGAAGAGTTTAAAAGGAACGGACAGCTTTATCTTTCCACAGAGGATGGAAGTGTCGGGACAAAGGGCAATGTCATGGATGTGATCCGAAGCACTGGGCTGACAGCGGATATTATCTACGCCTGCGGGCCTGCTCCGATGCTGAGGGCGATCAAAGAGTTTGCCGGGGAGAGTAACATAGAATGTTATCTGTCTCTGGAAGAGAGGATGGCGTGTGGTATCGGCGCATGCCTTGGCTGTGTATGCCGGTCTAAGGAGAAGGACTCTCATAGTAATGTGAATAACAAGCGGGTCTGTAAAGATGGTCCGGTATTTTTAGCAACGGAGGTGGAGATTTGATGGATGCCGGGAAGAATACAGATAATGCAGTAGATATGCGTGTAAATATTGCGGGTGTGGAATGGAAGAATCCGGTCACGACGGCGTCAGGGACATTTGGATCCGGAGCAGAGTTCTGTGAGTTCGCGGATCTTAACAAGCTGGGCGCGGTGACGACAAAGGGTGTGGCGAATATTCCCTGGGCGGGCAATCCGACGCCAAGGATCGCAGAGACTTACGGCGGTATGATGAATGCAGTGGGGCTTCAGAATCCGGGGATTGATCTGTTCTGTGAGAGGGATATCTCGTTTCTCAGGCAGTATGATACAAAGATCATCGTCAACGTGTGCGGGAAATCAGAAAAGGACTACTGTGAGGTAGTTGAGCGGCTTTCGCAGGAAGATGTGGACATGCTTGAGATCAATATCTCGTGCCCCAATGTCAAGGAGGGCGGTATCGCCTTCGGGCAGGATCCAAAAGCAGCGGAGGGCATTACAAAAGCGGTGAAAAGGTACGCGAAACAGCCGGTGATCATGAAGCTTAGCCCGAATGTCACCAGTATCCCGGAGATGGCAAAGGCAGTGGAAGCAGGCGGTGCGGACGCAGTGTCTCTGATCAATACGCTGACAGGCATGAAGATAGATATTCACCGCCGTCAGTTCGTACTTGCCAATAAGACAGGCGGAGTGTCCGGCCCAGCAATCCACCCCATCGCGGTGCGTATGGTGTATGAGGCGGCTCATGCGGTAAAGGTTCCGGTTATCGGAATGGGCGGTATTGCTAATGCTGAGGATGCAGTGGAGATGATCCTTGCCGGAGCGGACGCTGTGTCCGTGGGGACAGCAAACTTCCACAATCCGGCAGTGACCATGGAGATCGTAGAGGGCATAAAGAAGTATATGCAGCAATATGGATTTGCAAAGATCTCCGATATGGTGGGCATTGTAGATTAAGATGCCTATTCGTATCTCTCATCAAAGACTCTCTTTGATTTCTTTTCGCTTCTCGGAAGCAGGCCGAGTTCTACCACCTTGACGAGCGGTGTGAATCCTATCCGGCTCTTGACCTTTTCTGCGATCCGTCTGGCAAGGAGAAGGAAATCAACGGTTCCGTCGGTCTCCACATATAGACGCATGGTGTCGCGTCCGTCAAGGTGAGAGATGCGGATCTGGTATTCGCTGGATACTTCCGGGAATTCCTTCAGGATCTCTTCGATCTGGCTCGGGAATACATTGACACCCTTGATCTTGATCATATCATCCGTTCTTCCCATGATCATATCCAGGCGCGGGAACCGGCTGCCGCATGGACAGGTGCCGGGAATGATGCGTGACAGGTCATGGGTGCGGTAACGGATGAGAGGCGCGCCTTCCTTGACCAGGGTGGTGATGACGATCTCTCCGGTCTCGCCGTCCGGAACGGGCTTTAAGGTCACGGGGTCGATGATCTCGATGTAGATGTAATCGTCCCAGTAATGCATGCCGGTATCGTATCTGCAGTTGATGCCGATACCCGGTCCGTAGATTTCCGTCAGTCCATAGATATCGTAGAGCTCTATGCCAAGTTCATTGGATATCCGCTGGCGCATCTTTTCGCCCCACCGCTCTGAACCGATGACACCTTTCTTTAAGCAGATCTTATCTTTGATTCCCCGTTTTTCAATCTCCTCCGCAAGAAGAAGGGCGTAGGAGGAAGTGGCGCAGATAACGGTGCTTTTCATATCCATCATCATCTTAAGCTGCTTATCTGTGTTGCCGGGTCCCATAGGGATGACCATCGCTCCCAGCTTCTCAGCGCCGTTCTGGAATCCGATCCCGGCAGTCCACAGACCGTAACCGGGGGTGATCTGGATGCGGTCTGTGTTGGTGATGCCGGCTGTCTCATAGCAGCGGGCGAACATGATTGCCCAGTCGTCAACATCTTTGGCTGTATATGGGATGATGACAGGGAGACCTGTTGTGCCTGAAGAGGAATGGATCCGCACGATATCTTCTTCCGATGCGGTCATCAGTCCCAGGGGATAGGCTTCTCTTAAATCATTTTTCTCGGAAAAGGGCAGGCGTTCAAATTCTTCAGGGGTGGAGATTCCTGAGATGCCGGCATCCTCAAGTTTCTTTCCGTAAAAGCTTCCGGCTTCTCTGAGTGCCTGAATCTGGTTGTTTACCTGGCTGATCTGTAAATCTGAAATCTGCATGGTTTTATGTTTCCTTTCTGTTAAAAACTGTTATTTTCGGTTTCGTTATCCCTGGTGTGCAAAGGAGCATGTTCCTTTATGCGTTGAGGGTATGTTTTCGTATATATTCGAGAGCCGCGAAATTAAGCTTATGGAATTTTTCGGGGAGCAGCCTTTTGATTGCTGTCCGGATATCATCCTCGGAAAGTCCTAAAGCGCCGCTTTGAACGGCAGCTCCCAGCAGAAGGATGTTAAGTACCTTCGGAGAACCGATCTTGCCGCAGGCTTTTGCCGATTCTACAACGGTCAGGTTTTCCACCTTCTTTTTGAGATAGCCGATCATCTCGTCCCCGTTATATGCTGAGCCGGTCAGGGCAGCGGTAACAGGCATGATCGGGCGGCAGCTTACTACTACAGCTCCGTCTGGTTTGAGGTAAGGGAGCATCCGCACTGCTTCGCCTGGTTCAAAGCCAAGGATGATGTCAGCCTCCCCGTATGCGATCATCGGGGAGAACAGTCCGTTCCCGATACGGACATGGCTGAATACGCTCCCGCCCCTCTGGGCCATGCCGATGGTCTCTGCGCTCATCACAGGAAGATCCCTGTCCATGGCGGCAGCGGAGATCAGCCTGGAGGCGAGAACAGTCCCCTGACCGCCTACGCCGCATAATATGATATTTTTATTCATTGCTGTCACCTCCGTTTATCATAACCATCGCTCCTGCAGGGCATAGCTGGCTGCACAGTGTGCATCCGGTGCACAGGGAAGGGTCGGCGCAGATACGGCCGTCTGTGACCGTGAGAGCAGGACACCCCAGTTCGCGGATACACTTCTTACAGGAGATACATTTATCTGCAAGGATGCGGACGGTTCCCGCGGGCTTCGTGACTGCGATGCACGGCGATCTGAAGATGACAGCCTTTACGCCGGGTTCCTCCGCTGTTCTTTTTACACAGGTCACTGCTTTTTCAAGATCCAGGGGATCAACTGTCTCCACAGCGGCAAGACCGATGCCCCTTAAGACCGCCTCGATATCCACCTTTGATGATACTCCGCCCATCATCGTTCTTCCGGTGCCGGGGTGCGGCTGATGACCGGTCATGGCTGTGGTAGAGTTATCCAGGATGATGAGAGTCATATCTGCCTGATTGTACACTGCATTTACTGCGCCGGTGATAGCGGAGGCAAAGAAGGTGGAATCACCCACAAATGCAAAGCAGTAGGTGTCCGGTTCTATCCGGCTGACGCCCTGTGCGATGCCGAGCCCTGCGCCCATACACAGGCAGGTGTCAACCATGTCAAGAGGCATGGCATTTCCGAGAGTATAGCAGCCGATATCCCCGCAGAAGATGGTCTTCTTTCCTTTCATCGCTGTCTTTACCGCATAGAAAGATGCTCTGTGTGGACATCCGGCGCAGAGAACCGGAGGACGGATGGGAAGGGCGGGGGCGTCTGCGGTTTTTGCCGTAAAAGTTTTGGAATCAGTTTTTTGTACAGCAGCAGCGTCCGGTGCGCCGGCATCTTGAGCTGGAAGTCCGAGGAAATTTTGGATATCCTGATATACGCTGTCCCGGCTGTTTTCTCCCGCATTTTTTACATGGTGAGTGAGCTTGCCATAGATTTTTACCGGAAGATGGAATTTTCCGCAGATACGGAGCAGTTCATTTTCGATAACCGGATCAAGCTCTTCAAGACAGAGCACCTCATCAAGACCGTCTAAAAATTGCAAAGCAAGCCGTTCCGGGAAGGGATGCGGTGTGGACACTTTAAGGACCGGAACAGTCCCGGCAGATTTAAGCGCTTCCATCACATAGGTAAAGCTGATGCCGCCGGCAGCGATACCTTTTTGTGCAGCAGCACTGCTGTCTTTGGGAGACTCTTGCGGATAATATATCTTATTCCGCTCATATGCGGAGAAATCTTCAGAGAGCCTTACATTTCTTTCTTCGATCCGGATATGGTTCTGGTAGGACAGGCGGGGGAAGATAACCCACCGGCCGGAATCTTTTATAAAGCCGTCCGGGTGATGGACAGTGTATTCATCTGTGTCCTTTACGTTTATAGAGGCATAACCGTGGCAGACTCTTGTAGTAGGCCGCAGGAAAACAGGTGTCTGATACCGCTCGGAATAGCTGAATGCTTCCTGAACCATCTCATACGCCTCCTGTGCCGAAGACGGATCAAAGCAGGGCAGTTTTGAAAAACGTGCAAAATGTCTGGTGTCCTGTTCTGTCTGGGAGGATACAGGACCCGGGTCATCTGCCACAAGGATGACCATCCCGCCCTTGACGCCGATATAGGCAAGGCTCATCAGCGGGTCGGAGGCTACGTTAAGCCCTACCTGTTTCATGGTCACGAGACTTCGGGCACCTGCATATGCAGCCCCGGCGGCAACCTCCATCGCCGTTTTTTCATTGACGGACCATTCCACATAGGTACCATGTGCTTTCCGTTTCGCGGCAGTTTCCAGAACTTCGGTGGAAGGTGTGCCGGGGTAACCGGATACCAGATTTACGCCGGCGGCTATTGCGCCCAGGGCAATGGCTTCATTGCCCATTAAAAATTCTTTATGCATGATCTCACCTCTGATTTGTAGTGTTGTTTAAGATATTCCTATTCATTCTATCACAATGTTCGGGATACAAAAACATTTTTCTGAAAAACTTATAGAACAGGACATTTTTAAGGAAGTTCCTTGATTGAAATAACAGAAAATATATGATAGAATTAAAAAGGTTTAACTGTTTTTCCCGATTTTGCCAGGAAAAGAAGCGATGAGAATCGGTTTATCTTAGCGTTGGAAACTGGCGTGTGGGTGGAAGAGTTATGTGTGTTACAATGGAGAGATATAGAAAAATAAGGGCGGGAAAAGTCTGTAAATACGGAGGGTTAAGAGATATGGAAGCATACAAGCAGGAATTTATAGAATTTATGGTGGAAAGCGATGTGCTGAAATTCGGGGAGTTTACATTAAAGAGCGGAAGAAAATCCCCGTTTTTCATGAACGCCGGGGCCTACGTGACAGGAAGCCAGCTTTTAAAACTTGGGGAATATTATGCGAAGGCGATCCATGACACATACGGTCTTGATTTTGATGTGCTGTTCGGACCTGCCTATAAGGGAATACCTCTTGCAGTAGCTGCGGCGATAGCGATCAGTGAATTGTATGGCAAAGATATCCGCTACTGTTCCAACCGCAAAGAGGTGAAAGATCATGGGGACACAGGTATTCTTCTTGGGAGCAGGTTAAAGGACGGCGACAGGGTTGTGATCATTGAGGATGTGACGACGTCAGGAAAGTCGATCGAAGAGACATTCCCTATTATAAAAGCTCAGGCAGACGTGGAGGTTAAGGGGCTTATGGTCTCCCTGAACCGGATGGAGGTCGGAAAGAGCGGCGAAAAGAGCGCGCTGGATGAGATTCAGGAACTGTACGGCTTTAAGGCAAGCGCTATCGTGACGATGGAAGAGGTTACAGAGCATCTGTATAATCGGCCGTGCAATGGAAAAATTGTCATTGATGATACATTAAAAACGGCAATTGATGCATATTATGAACAGTATGGTGCAAGATGAGATAAAGCTTTGTATCAGTTGAATATGGGTTTATAAGGAGGCGATGGATATGAATGAGAAGGCTTACAAGACAATGGGCATCACCGGAGCGGCGGGTATTGCCGTCGGGATCGTGGCGTTGGTGACGGGGATTACGGTAGGGGTGATCTCTGTAGTCGGCGGCGCCCAGCTTTTAAAAGACAGAAAAGGACTTACGTTTTAAGAGGACAGTATAAAGACAGAAGGGGAGCTATATATTTGGATGTAAGGGGCAAAAAAAGAATCCGATTTATTGGGAAGGTCTTGTTTGTACTTTATATTGCATTTATTATATATTTTCTGATATTCTCTGACTGGTATGGGCGATCCGGCGTGACGACGGAGTATCGGTATAATCTGGTGCTGTTTAAAGAAATCCGGCGGTTTTGGAAGTACCGGGAGCAGCTGGGGATGTTTGCTACGTTTACGAACCTGTTCGGTAATGTTCTTATCTTCATGCCCTTTGGCTTTTTCATGCCGGCGGCATGCAGGAATAAAAGATTTTTTTCAGCGTTGTTTTACAGCTTCGGGCTGAGCCTTTGTGTGGAGACATTCCAGTTGACAGCGAAAGTAGGGAGTTTTGATGTGGACGATCTGCTTTTGAATACAGTCGGCGGAGCAGCAGGGTATATTTTGTATGTAGTATGTAATGCAATAAGGAGAAGATATGTTTATCAAAAAACAGAAGAAAACAGCGGAAGATAAGGAAAAGGAACTCGCGAAGGCAAGAGCCAGACAGCGTAAAAAGCTGATCAGGACACGATACGGACAGAGGCAGAAAAAACATGCAAAAAAGGGGATACAGTCCTGTCTGTTTGCGGTTGTTGCTGCTGCATTGGTTGTCATGATGCTGATGAACTCATTTAAGGCGAAAGGTGAGATCAGTGTCTTATACGGGATCATGGGGCTTCTGATACCGGTGATTGCATGGCGCGGGCTTGTGTACGCGATCCGCGGTTTCAATGAAAGGGAGAAGAATTACATAACATGCAAGGTCGGAGCCGGATGCAACGGGGCTCTGATTGTGTGTATGTGTGCAATATTTATCAGGGGGCTTTTTTAGATGACAGAAGAAAGATATCAGCTTGCGATCGGCCGGATTCGGGAGATAGTGACGGAACAGACTGTGGATGGGCGGTTCCGGGATTATTTTTGCAGAACGGCTGATTTTGTTATGATGATCGATGAATTGCGAAAAGAACTTTCAGACGGTTCCTATGCCGGGGCGGACATGGATAAGTTAAAAGAGTGGAATCGGAGACTCTACTTTGATATCCTTCCGGAGCAGTATGAGACAAGCTATGGGAATCCGGCCTATGCGGTGAGAAAGCTGGGGCAAGAGTACGGAGCGCTTTTAAGTTTCCTGTATGCGGAGCTTCGCGGGATGATCGCATATGTATTTGAGGGAAAGACAGAGTATCTTGATATTTTGATGGAGCTTTTTATCGAGATATATAATCAATTTGAGGAAGGGCTGCCTGGGACCGGGAGCATCAGGGATACGATCTACTGGTATGCCAGCGATTACTGTGATGTATTCGCGGCGGACCGGGTGAAAGAGCAGCTATTGCCGGAGGAATCATTTGCGGCAGATATCATCAGAGACAATGATCTTACTGATTTGAGATATCTGTACCGGTTCGGAGAATATATCAGTGAAAATGAATTGAAAAGTGCAGAATATTTAAACAGCCTTTCTGAAGAGACGATCCGGAAGATGGCAGATGCCTGTACGGAAGGTTACCGCAGGGGATTTATCAATACAGGAAAGGATCTGTCGAAGAAATCGGTTGTCAATGTCCGGTATGCGCTGGGTTTTGAGCGTCTGGTAAAGAAAGTTTTCGATAATTTTGAAAAGATGAAGCTATTGCCGGTGGTATACCGGGCATCAGTCAGCGTACTGACGAAGCGGCAGCATATCAGGATCGGATACTGCGGGGGCAATCCGAACCCCCAGTTTGATTACGACCACAGGAATGATCAGGCGCTGTTTTTGGATAAACGGTTTGCAGAGCGTAAGCTTGAGGTGCTTCGTACGACTTATGAAAGATATAAAAAGGAGGCAGGACAGTTTGCCGGGCCGGCATGTATAGAGGTGTTTGGAGAGAAGCCGTTTGTGCCGGAAGTGAAGGAGGAAGTGATCCGGCTTTCTGAGAAACAGGAGGAGCTGTCTCTTAAACTTGACAGCCGGCAGAACCAGTTGACTAATGAATATATTCCCGGAGATGAGAGAAGCTATACGATCATTGCGTATCCGGTGCCGGAGATCGCAGATGCGTACGAAGAGATTTTTGAAGAGATCATAAAGATCAACACTCTGGATGCAAAGGTTTATGAAAAGGTGCAGCAGACGCTCATAGACGAGTTGGATAAGGGAGAATATGTTCATATTCTGGGCGCGGGAAATAACCGCACGGATCTGAAAGTACAGCTATACAGGCTTTCTGATCCAAAGAAGGAGACAATCTTTGAAAATTGTGTGGCGGATGTAAATATTCCGGCGGGCGAGGTATTTACTTCTCCGGTGCTTGAGGGAACGAACGGTGTCCTTCATGTCAGCCAGGTGTATTTGAATGAGTTTCTGTATAAGGATTTGGAACTCTGGTTTTCTAATGGCAAGATCACGGATTACCGCTGCGGCAATTTTGAACATGAGCTCGAGAATAAAGAATATATCCGTGATAATATCCTCCATAAGCATCCGACGCTCCCACTCGGGGAGTTTGCGATCGGCACGAATACAACGGCCTATGCTGCAGCGAAAAAATATAATATCGAAGATAAGCTGCCGATTCTTATTGCGGAAAAGATGGGACCGCATTTTGCAGTGGGAGATACGTGCTATAGCTGGAGCGAGGACACCAGGATGTATAATCCTGACGGAAAAGAGATTGTAGCGAAGGATAATTCGGTGTCACGTCTTCGGACAGAAGATGTGTCAAAGGCTTATTTCCATTGTCATACGGATATTACTATTCCCTATGAGGAATTGCTTAGTATCACGGTGGTTGCAAAGGATGGAGAAGAGACCCTTCTTCTGGAAAACGGAAGATTTGTACTGCCAGGGACAGAAGATTTGAATGAACCGTTGAAAAACATAAGTAAATAATGTATGATGAAAAATCATCAGTATTTTTAATCAAAAGAAAGGATGTTTTTATGCCAAGAGTAGGAATTGTGATGGGCAGTGATTCGGATCTTAAGGTGATGAGTAAGGCTGCGAAGATGTTGGAGAAGTTTGGGATTGATTATGAGATGACGATCATCTCGGCGCACAGGGAGCCGGATGTGTTCTTTGAGTGGGCGAAAGCTGCTGAGGGGAAAGGCATTAAAGTGATCATCGCGGGAGCGGGCATGGCTGCCCATCTTCCGGGGATGTGCGCGGCGCTGTTTCCGATGCCGGTGGTGGGCGTACCGCTTTCCGGGAAGAACTTGGAGGGCGAGGACGCGCTGCTTTCCATCGTCCAGATGCCGCCGGGGATTCCGGTTGCCACGGTTGCCATTGACGGCGGGATGAACGCGGCGATCCTTGCTGTGAAGATCTTAGCGGTGTCTGATCCGGAGCTTTTGAACAAGCTGAAAGCTTATTCCCAGGAGATGAAGGAGACCGTGCAGGGGAAGGCTGCGAAGCTTGATGAAGTGGGATACGAGGCGTATCTGAACAGCTAGGAGGATAAATAGGATGGATTATAAGAAAGCGGGCGTTGATATCGAGGCTGGTTACAGGTCGGTGGAGCTGATGAAAAAGCATGTGAAAGAGACGATGAGGTCGGAGGTGTTAGGCGGGCTTGGCGGATTTGCGGGCGCGTTTGACCTTAGCGCTATCAAGAATATGGAGGAGCCGGTGCTTCTGTCCGGGACGGACGGCTGCGGGACGAAGGTTAAGCTGGCGTTTATCATGGACAAGCATGATACCATCGGTATCGATGCGGTGGCTATGTGTGTGAATGATATCGCCTGCTCCGGTGGCGAGCCGCTCTTTTTCCTGGATTATATCGCATGCGGCAAAAATTATCCCGAAAAGATCGCGGCAATCGTGAGCGGAGTGGCAGAGGGCTGCAAGCAGTCGGAGTGCGCTTTGGTGGGCGGCGAGACGGCGGAGCACCCGGGACTTATGCCGGTGGATGAGTACGATCTGGCAGGATTCGCGGTAGGTGTCGCGGAAAAGAAGGAGATCATAAACGGGCAGGAGATAAAGCCGGGTGACGTGCTGATCGGCATGGCGTCAAGCGGCGTGCACAGCAATGGATTTTCCCTTGTCCGCAGTGTGTTCGAGATGACGAAGGAATCTCTGGATACATATTATGACGAGCTTGGGAAGACGCTTGGGGAGGCGCTTATCGCGCCGACGAAGATCTACGTGAAGGCGCTTAAGGCCATTAAAAACAGCGGCGTCAGAGTGAAGGGCTGCAGCCATATCACAGGCGGCGGCTTCTATGAGAATGTGCCGCGTATGCTGCCGGAGGGCGCGCGCGCAGTGATCGAGAAGGACAGCTATGAGGTTCCGGCGATCTTTAGGCTCCTGGCAGCGAAGGGCGACATCGCGGAGGAGATGATGTACAATACCTTCAATATGGGGCTTGGCATGGTGATTGCCATATCCCCTAAGGATCAGGAAAAAACCATAGCGGCGATCGAGGCGGCAGGCGAGACGGCTTATGTGGTCGGCCGCATCGAAGAGGGAGAAAAAGGAGTTACATTATGTTAAATATAGCAGTGCTGGTGTCCGGCGGCGGGACGAACCTGCAGGCGATTATTGACGCTGTGGAGAATGGAGAGATCAGCAACACAAGGATCTGCGGCGTGATCAGCAACAATCAGAACGCCTATGCGCTGGAGCGGGCGAAAAAGCATGGGATAAAGAGTTTTTGCATCTCCCCGAAAAGTTTTCTGACCAGGGCAGAGTTTAACCAAAGTTTCCTGGAGACGGTGGATATGCTGGAGCCGGATCTTATCGTGCTGGCGGGATTTTTGGTCGTGATACCGCCGGAGATGACGGAGAAGTACCGAAATAGGATCATCAATATCCATCCGTCGCTGATTCCGTCTTTTTGCGGAACAGGCTATTACGGGCTTAAGGTGCATGAAGCGGCCCTCTCCCGCGGGGTTAAGGTAGTGGGCGCGACGGTGCATTTTGTGGACGAGGGGACGGATACAGGCCCCATCATCCTGCAAAAGGCGGTGGACGTAGAGCAGGGCGATACGCCGGAAGTTTTGCAGCGGCGGGTGATGGAGAAGGCTGAGTGGAAGATCCTGCCCCGAGCGATTGATCTGATCGCCAATGGAAAAGTGAAAGTGGAGGACGGGAAGGCCGTCATCTTGCAGTAACAGTTGTGAACGTGGTTGGGCACGATAATTAGGAGGAAACGAAAATGAATGTTTTGATTGTGGGTAGCGGCGGAAGAGAGCATGCTATCGCGTACTGCGTGGCGAAAAGCGATAAGGCGGACAAGATCTACTGCACGCCGGGCAATGCCGGGATTGCGGAGTATGCCCAGTGCGAGCCGATCGGCGCCATGGAATTTGATAAGATCGTGGCATTTGCGAAGGAAAAGGACGTGGATCTTGTGATCGTGGGGATGGACGACCCGCTGGTAGGCGGCTTGGTGGATGAGCTGGAGGCGGCAGGCATCCGCACCTTCGGGCCAAGAAAAAATGCGGCGATCCTGGAGGGTTCCAAGGCGTTTTCCAAAGATCTGATGAAGAAATACCATATCCCCACGGCAGCTTATGAGAATTTCACCGACGCGGACAAGGCTCTCGCTTATCTTGAGACGGCGAAGTTCCCTATCGTCCTCAAGGCGGACGGCCTGGCGCTTGGCAAGGGCGTTTTGATCTGCAACACGTTAGAGGAGGCGAAAGAGGGCGTCAAGACCATCATGCTGGATAAGAAATTCGGCTCTGCGGGAAATGAGATGGTCATCGAGGAGTTTATGACTGGGCGCGAAGTGTCTGTGCTTTCCTTTGTGGACGGCAATACGATCAAGACGATGACCTCCGCCCAGGACCACAAGCGTGCGGGAGACGGGGATACCGGGCTTAACACCGGAGGGATGGGGACATTCTCCCCCAGCCCGTTCTACACAAAGGAAGTGGAAGAGTTCTGCGAAAAATACATCTATCAGGCGACGGTGGATGCCATGAAGGCAGAGGGACGGCCGTTTAAGGGCGTGATCTTCTTCGGGCTGATGCTCACTGGGGAGGGGCCGAAGGTGCTGGAGTACAACGCAAGATTCGGCGACCCGGAGGCGCAGGTTGTCCTTCCCAGGATGAAGAATGATATCATCGAGGTTGTGGAGGCATGTATCGACGGTACGTTAGACCAGGTGGATCTTCAGTTTGAGGACAACGCGGCGGTATGCGTCGTCCTGGCCAGCGAAGGGTATCCGGTGAAGTATGAGAGAGGCCTTCCAATCTCCGGGCTTGAGGAGTTTAAGAAGCACGACGGATATTACTGCTTCCATGCCGGGACGAAGTTTGACGGCGACGGGATTGTGACGAACGGCGGAAGAGTGCTTGGCATCACGGCGAAGGGAAAGGATCTCAAAGAAGCCAGAGCTAACGCTTACGCGGCCACAGAATGGGTGCGGTTCGACAATAAGTATATGCGGCATGATATCGGGAAAGCGATAGACGAGGCGTAACCACAGCGGTTCTTTACAGCATCTTCTCCGTAACATGTGTTTTGAAAAACTGG
>CATLEM010000010.1 GCA_949916155.1 uncultured Dorea sp. | reverse complement strand
AGTTTGTTTGCTGTTGGAAAGGAGCAGAAATGTTAAAACAGCAGACAAAACTTCCAGTTAGATTATATGCACGTTTATCCAAAGATGACGGGGATGCTGATAAGGAAAGCAACAGCATTACCAATCAGTTGCAGATGTTAAGGTATCACGCAAAGGAAAAAGGCTTTGAAGTGATTGGCGAATATGTGGACGACGGAATTTCCGGTACGACCTTTGATCGGCCAGACCTGAACCGTATGATTAAGGATGCTATGGAAGATACAAGGCCAACCGGTATCATGGTTAAGGATATGTCGCGTTTCGGGCGAAATAATGCCATGTTCATGTACTATGTGGAAGAAATCTTCCCCAACAATGACATTTTGTTTATTGCCCTGAATGACGACGTTGACACAAGATTCGATGAAAACGAAATGATGCCGTTCAAATCCATTATGAATGAGTATTATGCCCGTGACACATCAAAGAAAATCCGCAGCGTCAAGAAAACAATGGCTTTGAATGGCGGGTTTTGCGGTTCCTTTGCCCCATATGGTTATATGGTCGATCCAAAGAACAAACGTCAGTTACTGGTTGACCCGGAAACAGCGCCTACCGTCAAGCATATTTTTGAATTATCGAAGCAAGGAAACAGTGTACATCAGATTGCGAGGGCACTATGTGAGGATGGAATCTTAATCCCGCGAGCGTACAGGGCAATGAAGAACGGAACACTGGACACAAGCACCGGATTCAAGCTCCCGACAGACTGGGTAGGAAAAAATGTAAAAATGATTTTGGAGAACCAAGTGTACCTGGGTCACATGGTGTCCCATAAAACACAGACAAAATCATTTAAGAACAAAAAACTGGTATCGGTTCCTAAAGAGGAATGGATCATAGTCCGAAATACCCATGAAGCTATCGTAGACGAGGAAACCTTTGAACTGGTACAGAAATTTATCAGCGTGAAGAAACGGTCCAACAAGACAGGACGCCCTAATATGTTTGTAGGACTTGTGAAATGCCCAGATTGCGGCCGCAATATGGCGTTTTCCAATCCCAATGGAAGGGAGCCCCGGTTCCGCTGCAGGACCTATGCGAGAAACAGCAATCTTTGTACGACACATGCAATTTCGTATGACGCATTACAGCAGATTGTTATGGGGGATATTCAGAAACACATTAAGAGCATGGAAGCCCTGGGCGATCAGTTCATCGAAGAAATGCACGAATTGAGCGAAAAAGGCGGCGGCCAGAAAATCAAGCAATTCAGGCAGGACTTGGAAATAGCTGAAAAACGGATTGCGGAAATTGACAGTGTAATTATGAAGCTCTTTGAGCAGAATGCTTTGGGGAAGATTTCAGATGAACGTTTCGAGAAAATGTCGTCGGCTTATGAGAACGAGCAGAAAGAGCTCACCCAAAAGAGGAATGACTTGAAAGCGAGGATCATAGCCGAGGAAAAGAAAACCCAGAGCACCAATCAATTTTTGGAAACCATACGCAAGTATGAAACTGTAACAGAGCTGAACCGTTCTATGCTGGTAGAATTGATTGATAGCATTTATGTGTATCAGGCAGAGGGAACCGGCAAAGATCGTAAGCAAAAAGTAGAAATTAACTATCGTTTTCTTGCGGGGTCTCAATGTGGTATTGCCTGACGGCAATGGCCGCGTTGGAAGATTGATTATGTTCAAAGAGTGCCTGAAATATAATATTGTTCCGTTTATTATTGAAGATAATTTAAAGCTGTTCTATTACCGGGGGTTAAAAGAATGGGATAATGAAAAAGGATATCTGACAGATACCTGTCTGACGGCACAGGATCGATATAAGGCATATCTTGATTATTTCAGGATCAGATATTAGACAGGCATGTATTGAGGAGTTAAAAAAACGGAAATCCCTTGTGCTTGCCGGACTGTAAGTTGTATCGCCTGTGGATAGTCTGGACTGGAAAGATTACGGCGTTGACAGCATCATTAACACGGTATTGAACCATAAAAATCTGGGAAACGGGTCGATCATCCTCTGCCATAATGGGGCAAAGTATACGGCGGAGGCATTGGAGAGCCTGATCACGGGGCTTCAGGAGAAGGGGTATGAGATAGTTCCTGTATCAGAACTTATCTACAAGGATGGTTACCATATGGATGTAACGGGAAGACAGATAAAGGATGAAAAATAAAATTATAAGATTTAGCAAACGGGCAGGCAATCTACGGATAAACGGCCCGTTTTTAAGTAATGATGCCTGCAGGGTTTTCAATTCACAGACAGGTCTCTTTTCTCCTGGATGTTTGTTTCTTTCCCTAAAAGGGAAATGATACTGTTGACGCTCTGCATGAGCAGCTTCACTGTTATTTCAAAAAAGGTTTGTATTTATACCCCATTCATCAGAGTTCCTTAATATTGCGAAAAACTTGTTCATGAAGGTTACTTGCATATTGGGAGGTGGCAGGATGATAAATAAGTTGAGGGATAAATGAATTTCGGATATAATGAATTGTAGTTATAGCTGGTATGAAAGTAAAGTGGAATTGTAAGATACACAGATGCAAAGAGGAGGTTCTGAGGGAGGAGTCTGAGATGACTTCGAATGAACGGTGATTTTTCTTCTATAAGGGAGGTATATATGGATAACAGAGTGTCAGTGATCAGCATCATCATTAGGGAAGAGGACGCGGCAGGGGCAGTAAATGACCTGCTCCATGAATTTCGGCAGTATATTGTGGGGCGCATGGGTATCCCGTACCGGGAGAGAAAAGTGTCGATCATCAGCGTTGTGCTGGACGCGCCGGGGGATGCCACCAGCTCCCTGTCCGGAAAGCTCGGGATGATAAAGGGAGTCAGCGCGAAAACACTGACGGCAAAGCTGTGATAAAACAGGCGGAATGTTTTGGAAATCCCCGACATTCCGCCTGTTTCCGGCGGTGCGCAAAACGGCGGGCGTTTTCTATAGGCGGTTGATTCCGCTCTGCAATTCTTCCGCCCATTTCTGCAGACTGTAGGTCTGCCCGTTAAACAGCTTGAGGATTACGCCGGTAGGGTTGTCCATTCCGGCAAATGCATTTGCCTCATCTGTATCTACATGCATGGCCAAAGCAAAACTCGGGCTTACACGGACGATGACATCTGCAAAGATGAGAGAGCGTTCGAAGCTGTTGGTGATGACGAATACATCGTCGTTATCTTTGACACCCAGTTGAATTGCCTGTATCGGTGTCATATGTATGTGGCGCTTTGCCACGATCACACCGTGATCGATCTCAAGCTCTCCCTCAGGACCGGACAGAATACAGCCGGGAGTACCTTTGGTATCGCCGGACTGGCGTATGACTCCTTCAATTCCCAGCTTACGGCAGTCCGTTACAGAGATCTCGACCTGTGTCTCTTTACGGAAGGGACCGAGGACGGCAACATTTTCAAAAGTACCTTTCGGACCTTTGACGGTCAGGCGTTCTTCGCATACATACTGTCCGGGCTGGCTTAGTTCGGCTTTGAAGGTAAGATTCTTTCCTTTGCCGAATAATAATTCAAAATCTTCGCGGCACACATGGATGTGGCGCGCGCTTGTCTCGATAGGTATTGCGAGTCCCATGAAAAATCACCTTTCTAAAGTTTGTAATCATAGTATTTTACATTGTAACAGAGTGCGGTCGGTTTTTCAATCTGAATTTGTAACAAAAAGACTTTTATTTCAAAGAGAATTAGTATATAATAAAAAAAGTTACAGCAATCCGAATGGTGAAGGAGGACAGGTATATGTTAGAGTGCTTGGGAAATATGTGTACATCGGTAAAGGATTTCTTTAAGAGAGACTGGACGATGTCAGAAAAGATACTGGTAGTGTTATGCTGCGTGATGTTTGGAATGATCAAGGGATTCTTGCTGGCGCCGATCAAGAAAGGCATCAGCTGCGGCAATAATAATGGAAATGTCTACAACGAGCTTGAGGATGAATACTGGCTTGATGATGAAGAATAAAAAAGACAATAATTGACACATGTGGACAACGGCGTTCTCATCCTTGTATGAGAGCGCTCATTTTTTGAGGAGGAATGGTGATGAATGAGTTTACAAGAGAAGATATTCTGCGCATGGTGCAGGAGGAAGATGTTGGGTTTATCCGCCTGCAGTTTACAGATATCTTCGGTATGATGAAAAATATCGCGGTGACGGCCAATCAGCTTGAGCGGGCGTTGGATAACCAGGTCATATTTGACGGCTCTTCCATCGAGGGTTTTGCCAGAGTTGAGGATTCAGATATGTATCTGTATCCGGATTTAAATACCTTTGAAATATTTCCGTGGCGCCCACAGCAGGGTAAGGTGGCGAGACTGATCTGTGATGTGTATAAGGCAGACAGGACGGCGTTTGAGAGTGACCCGAGGTATATTCTGAAAAAGGTTCTCAGGGAAGCAAAGGAGATGGGATATATTTTCGATGTGGGGCCGGAGTGTGAGTTTTTCATGTTCCACACGGACGAAGACGGGCAGCCGACAACAATATCCCATGAACATGCAGGATATTTTGATCTGGGGCCGCTGGATCTGGGAGAGAATGCAAGACGTGACATGGTGCTGACTCTTGAGGATATGGGATTTGAGATTGAAGCATCGCATCATGAGGTGGCGCCTGCCCAGCATGAGATTGACTTCCGTTATGATGAAGCGCTGGCAACGGCGGATAATATCATGACTTTTAAGCTGGTCGTCAAGACGATTGCCAAGCGTCACGGACTGCATGCCACATTTATGCCGAAGCCGAAATACGGGATCAATGGCTCTGGTATGCATATTAATATGTCTCTGAGCAGAGACGGGATCAATGTGTTCCAGAATGAGGAGGATCCCAATGGAATCAGCCAGGAAGCTTATTATTTTATCGGGGGGATCATGAAGCATATGAAAGCAGTCAGTTTCATCACCAACCCGGTAGTTAATTCTTATAAGCGGCTGATACCAGGGTATGAAGCGCCAGTCTATATCGCATGGTCCGCGAAGAACCGTACGCCGCTGATCCGTATACCGGGCACGAGGGGCGATTCTGCAAGGATTGAGCTTAGAAGTCCGGATCCTTCAGCTAATCCGTATCTGGCACTGGCGGTCTGCCTTGCGGCAGGGCTTGACGGGATTAAAAGAAAGATTATGCCGCCGGACAGTATAGACCGCAGTATATATGATATGACTGAGGGGGAGCGAAGGACAGCGGGAATTGAGAAGCTTCCGGGGAGTCTTAGGGAAGCGGCGGGAGAATTTCAGAAGGATCCGTTTATCCAGAATGTTCTCGGTGAAGATCTGTCAAAGAAGTATCTGAGGGCAAAACAGAAGGAATATGCCGAGTACAGTTCGCAGGTTACAGAATGGGAGATTTCAAGATATCTGCAGAGGATCTGAACTATCTCCAGACTGCGGCGGGATAGAGAACAGGAGGTGGGAAATTGGTTGGGATCATCGTTGTATTTCCGAATAAAGACAACGCCGCCAATATCCGGAATCTGTTGGTGAGAAACGGGATGAATGTCACTGGAGTATGTACAGGCGGCGCGCAGGCGATCCATTATGCAGATACGGTTGACGAGGGGATCGTGGTCTGCGGCTGCAGGCTAAAGGATATGATGTATACGGATCTGCGGGAATATCTTCCCGGAGAGTTTGACATGCTGGTACTGGCATCGCCGGATAAATGGAACGGCGGTGAGGAGGAAGGTGTGATCAGGCTTTCCATGCCTCTTAAGGCATATGATTTCATCAATACGATGGAAATGATGCTCACGAATCTGGAACGGCGCAGGAAAAAGAAAAGGCAGGAGATAAAAAAGCGCGATCCAAAGCAGCAGGCACTGATCAAAAAGGCGAAAGAACTTCTTATGGAACGAAACCATATGACTGAGGAGGAAGCGCACAGATATATACAGAAGTGCAGTATGGACAGCGGTACAAATATGGCAGAGACAGCTCAGATGGTGCTCAGCGTGATGTCATAACCGGATGTGAGGAAGAGGACTGTTATGGCGATATCGGTTATATTGGGCAATCAAGGTCAGTAATGATCGTAAAATATAACATAGAATGTTGGAGGAAGATACATGAGATTTACAAAGATGCATGGACTCGGAAATGATTACGTGTATGTGGATTGTTTTAAGGAGCATATAGAAAATCCGCAGGAAACAGCGAAATTTGTCAGTGACAGACATTTTGGCATTGGTTCTGACGGGCTGATCATGATCAATCCGTCAGATAAGGCGGACTTTGAGATGGAGATGTACAATGCAGACGGCTCCAGGGGGGAGATGTGCGGCAATGGTATCCGCTGCGTGGCAAAGTATGTGTACGATTACGGGCTGACCGATAAGACGAGCATATCGGTAGAAACACTTGGCGGGATAAAATATCTTGATCTGACGGTGAAAAATGGCAAAACAGAGCTTGTAAAGGTAAATATGGGAAAGCCAGAGCTTATGCCGGGGCTTATCCCCATCGTGCCGGATAACCCGGAGGATGAGGCAGTGATCGATGCGCCTATTCTGGTGGATGGACGGGAATACCGCATGACAGGCGTATCTATGGGGAATCCGCATGCCGTTGTCTATATGGATGATGTTATGGAACTTGATATTGAAGCAATCGGGCCGGAGTTTGAGCAGCATAAGAGATTTCCTAACCGTATCAACACGGAATTTGTAAAAGTGCTAGACCGCCATACAGTTCAGATGCGCGTGTGGGAGAGAGGTTCGGGAGAAACACTTGCCTGCGGTACGGGAGCATGTGCGGCGGCGGTAGCTTGCATATTGAACGGGCTGACGGAAGATACGGTAACCGTTAAACTCCTGGGAGGAGATCTCAGGATTTCCTGGGACAGAGAAGAGAACGTGGTCTATATGACGGGACCGGCGGCGGTTGTGTTTGACGGTGAGATTGACATATAAACGATAGATTAGCAATAGATGGAACAGCAGGAGGATTGAAAAAAGATGTTTAGAGTGAACGAAGATTATTTGAAACTGCCAGGAAGTTACCTCTTCTCAATGATCGGCAGGAAGGTGGCAGCATTTACACAGGCAAATCCGGATAAAAAAATTATCCGGCTGGGAATCGGCGATGTGACACAGCCGCTGGCTCCGGCAATCATCGAGAGTCTGCACAGTGCGGTGGACGAGATGGCACATGCAGAGACTTTCCGCGGATATGCGCCGGATCTCGGCTATGAATTTTTAAGAAAAGCTATGGCGGAGAATGATTATCAAAGTAAGGGATGCGAGATAAAAGCAGATGAGATATTCATCTCTGACGGGGCAAAATGTGATTCCGGAAATATTCAGGAGATATTTGCGAAGGATAATAAGATCGCAGTCTGTGACCCTGTCTATCCGGTATATGTGGATACCAATGTCATGGCCGGACGTACCGGCAGCTATGATGCCGGCACAGAGACATGGAGCGATGTGATCTATATGCCGTGTACGAAGGAGACGGATTTTGCACCGGAACTTCCGAAGGAGACACCCGACATTATCTACCTGTGTTTCCCTAACAATCCTACAGGTTCAACAATTACAAAACCACAGCTTCAGGAGTGGGTGGACTATGCGAATAAAGTGGGTGCAGTGATTATTTACGATGCCGCTTATGAGGCTTATATTACTGAAAAAAATGTGCCGCATACTATATATGAGTGCGTGGGCGCGAGAACTTGTGCCATAGAACTCCGAAGCTTTTCTAAAAACGCAGGCTTTACCGGAGTGAGGCTTGGAGCAACGGTGATCCCGAAAGATCTGAAGGCAGGAGATGTAATGCTTCATTCTCTTTGGGCGAGAAGGCACGGAACTAAGTATAACGGAGCTCCCTACATTGTGCAGAGGGCAGGAGAGGCAGTTTATTCTGAAGCTGGAAAGGTACAGCTTCAGGAGCAGATCGATTATTATATGAGAAATGCAGGTGTAATATACAAAGGTCTTAAAGATGCCGGGTACAATGTGTCCGGAGGCGTCAACGCGCCCTATATCTGGCTGGAAACACCAAAAGGCATGACTTCCTGGGAATTTTTTGACTATCTGCTTGAAAAAGCCAATGTAGTCGGTACGCCGGGTTCAGGCTTTGGACCCAGTGGCGAAGGATATTTCAGGCTGACTGCTTTTGGAAGCTACGAGAACACAGCGGCAGCGATTGAACGGATCAAGGCATTATGATCGTGCGCTGATAGAAGGTATCTATATCTTCATGGCGAAAATCAATTGGAAATTATACATAGCGGGGGATATACTGAAAGTAACGTATATATTAAGAGGAGGTAATGAGTATGTCCATTACAGCGGAAACCGCGAAAGCGCATGCAAATGATCCTGCCGTACTATGCTGCAGAGCAGAAGCAGGTATTACGATCGAACCGGCAAATCTTGAAGATCCGGCTATTTTTGATGAATTAGTAGATTCTGGCTTGTTGAGCCTGGATGGATGTCTGACGATTTCTCAGGTCCTCGGAGCTAAATTAACAAAGACAAGCGATTCACTTTGTCCGCTGACTGCAGACAATGTAGATGGAATCAAAGAGGCAGCGCCGGAAGAGCCGGAAGCAGAAGAGACAGAGGAAGTGCCGGCAGTAAGCGGAAGCGTGGAAGGTGTTGTAGCAGCAGTAAAGACCGGGAAGGTAGTGATCTCTATTAAAGAAGGGAAAGATATTTATCTGGAACTGCCTATATAAGAACAGGAAGAGTGCAGTGTAAATGTAACACGGTTACATGAGGAAAAAGAGTTATTGAAAACGGCAGACCAGTACATGGGGACGGATCAGGTTCCTGTGTGCCGGTCTGCTTTTAGTCATACAGAAAGCATCGTTCTCTGTACGACATAATTTTTTTTGGAAAATGTGTATTCGTGCAAAAAGGATGTGTATTGAATTATACAAAACTCCTTTCAAATGAGAGCGAGATCAGCTTGCCGATGAGTTCCTTTTTGGAAATCCCCGCAGCTTCCCAAAGCATGGGATACATACTGATGGCAGTAAAGCCCGGCAGGGTGTTGATCTCATTAAAAATGACTTCCCCGTCTTCGGATACAAAGAAGTCCACGCGGGCAAGACCATAGCCGTCTACTGCATTGAAGATTTTTTCGGCGGCTTTTTTTACCTGCACTGCAGAATCTCCCGGGAGGTCCGGATCTATCACGGTGCGGGATTCTTCGTTGAAATACTTTGCTTCAAAGTCATAGAATTCTGCCGCAGCAAGAATTTCGCCAACGCCGGAGGAAAGAACAGGTTTCTGGCCGCCTCCGAGTACAGCACATTCGATCTCATGTCCGCAGATCATCTCTTCCACAAGGATCTTTCGGTCATGGCGGGCAGCTTCTTTCAGGCCGGCAACTAATTCATCCTGGTTGTCTGCTTTGCTGACCCCTCTTGAAGAACCCGCGTTAGATGGTTTTATAAATACCGGGTAATTAAATTTATCCTCAATCTTTTGAATGATGCTTTCCATATCATCCCTCATGCGCCAGCTCATGACAGGGACATAATCCGCCTGGCGGATACCAAGGTCGTCCACAATAATCTTTGTGTAGAGTTTATCCATAGATACAGCGGAGGAAAGAACACCGCAGCCTACGTACGGAATCTGTGCTAATTCAAAAAGTCCCTGAATCGTCCCGTCTTCTCCGTAAGGCCCGTGGAGAACAGGAAATGCGGCGTCAATTTTTTCTGTTGTAATTTTTAAGCCATCGTTCAGAATGACACATTTTTTTGTAGCATCCGGAGAGATAACGGCTTCTGTCCGGCTGTCTTTCCACGAACCGGAACGGACATCTTCTAAACAATCCGCTTTGAGCCAGTGACCGTCTTCTGTGATTCCTATGAGCAGAAGATCATAACAGGCAGTGTCTATTTGTTCAATTACATTGGCTGCCGACATGCAGGATACGATATGCTCGGATGACTGTCCGCCGAACAGCACAGCTATTTTCTTTTTTGCCATATAATTTTCCTTTCTTGTGTAATGCCGCTTCTTCATAAATATATGCTGTGTCTTATGAATAGATGGCAGAATTGTAACTAAAAGTATAATAGACCTTTTTGAACGGAATGTCAAAAAATATAAGAAATTTTGGGATTTAGAAAAAAATAGAAAAAAATAAAAAAAAGGCTTGATTTTTTGAAAAAACTTGTTATAATAATATTTGTTCGCTGGAACAAGCAATGCGGATTGGTGTAATGGCAGCACAGCAGACTCTGACTCTGTTAGTAGAGGTTCGAGTCCTCTATCCGTAGTTCCTTGGCAGGGGCACCGGATATGTTATACTAAGTATCCGGTCATATAACGGAGTGTGGCTCAGCTTGGTAGAGCGCTACGTTCGGGACGTAGAGGCCGCAGGTTCAAATCCTGTCACTCCGACTTGAAAAGCCTTGATTGCAGGCTTTCGGCAATTAAGAGATTACCTGGAAAACAGGTAATTTTTTTTTATTTGACCGAGTTTTTTCTGAAAAGCGGTTTGGTCAATCTGCATTTCTAAACTATAGAATCCTTTTAAAAATCCCTTATAAGACAAAAAATGTATATAAATTTTTCGGGGCAGTTGGTTAAGAATCGCTTTTTTATAAACAGGGGGGTGCGGAAGAGAAGCTTGATAACACTGCATTTTTACGGTATACTGTTTTCTAGGCAAGAGCAATGGAAATGAGAGGGTGCGGAACATTTAGACGTGGGGCTGGACCCCGGATTAATGAAAGTGTGAGTGATCAGATGAAACAGCAGAAGAAAACAGGGCATCAGTTAATATACGCTATCCTTTTCCTGGCCGTGGTTCTCGTTTTATTTTATATATATACGACACAGAATAAGGCACGCATCCAGGAGCAGAACAGAATATACGCAGAGGACAGCGCCCGCCAGACGGTAAGCCGCATTGAGAGCGAGTTTGACAATGCGCTGCAGCGCATACAGAACACCGCTTATCTTGTCAGCAACGGTGAATACAGCTCCGGGATCAGCCCGAGGCTGCTTAAGGAGATGGAGGAGAATGTCACCTTTGACGCCGTCCGCTTTACCGGCACGGACGGGGTGAACCTAGCGTCTAACGGGGATACCAACGACAGCTCGGACAGAGCTTATTTTGCCAGCGGGATGCGGGGGGACAGCGGCCTTGATACCGTGGAGCAGTCCAGGCTTACAGGGAAACCTATGATGGTCTTTTATGCGCCTGTATATCAGAAAGGTGAGATTGCCGGGATGTTTTTAGGACTTTACTTTGCGGAAGACTATCTGAAAAGCATGCTTTCGGCCAGCTATTTCGGGGAGTCTGCCGATGTGTTTTTGTGCACCCGGGAAGGCAGGGTGATCGCCAGTTCGTCCGGGGGAAATTATGAGGGGCATCTGCTTGACTACCTAACGGAGAAAAATGTCATCGACGCCGGTATTGCCAAAGAGGCGCGGGGGATGTTCGAGGAGAACGGCGAGGCAGCTTACCTGTGCAAAGACGGCAGCAAGACAGACAATCTGTGTGTGATGAACCTGCCGGGATATGACTATGTTCTTGTCCAGGCATTTCCGAAGAATATCACCCAGGGCATGGTGAGAAGAGCGAATATGGCGGGTGTGATACTGGAGATCTGTCTGCTTGTCCTGTTCGTCTGCTATGTCATTTTCCTGGTGATCCGCGGGAAGAAGCAGCGGGAAGAACTGGCTACGGAGAATAAGCTGATCGGCGATGTGCTCCGGGGTGCGAACATTCTTTTTTCCTCCCGGTATCTCATTGTGGATCTGGAAGAAGACTATTATACTTATATGGCTGGGATCGAGCCGTTAAATCCCAGTATCCCGATGGAAGGCGTATACAGTAAATTTATCAAGTACCACACCGCGGATATCATCGGAGAGAAGGAAAAAGAGGAGTTTGACCATTTTGTCCGTATCGAAACGTTACGGGAAATGCTTGCCACGAAAGACTCCGCGGTGCACGAATGCCATGTCTCCCGTCAGGGGAAGGAGGACTGGGAGTATCTGCTGGCGGCATGCCTGGAGCGAAAAGATGGGAAGCCGGTCAGGGTTCTGTATGTACGCCAGAATATCACGGAGCTAAAAGAAAAAGAACTGCGCCAGCAGAGGGAGAGGGCGGTGCTCAACCGGAAGGAGCGGCAGTACAAGATTGCGATCATGTCCAATTCTTTCAGTACATTTGAATGTAATCTGACCAGAGACCGGATCGAGCAGGATGTTATCCGTATAAAAGATGGAAAAGAGATCTCTCTGTTAGAACGCGCCGGGCTGTCGGCTCCGTGCCGTGCTTCGGATTGTTTTGAAAAATGGACGCAGTTCGTCCTGCCGGAATCACGGGAGGATTATCAGCGGACGGTAAATGTTGATTATCTGAAAGACCAGTACAGCCAGGGAAATATGGAAGTGGATGTAGATTACTGGGGAGGAGCAGGCGGAGAAGAGCTGATGTGCTTCCGCCAGTCGTTTATCATGACGGCTGACGAGGATACCGGTGATCTGATCGCCATGGTAGTGTCCAAGGACATCACGGAACAGGAGAAAAAGCAGAGGGAGCAGACCCAGGCGCTGCAGGATGCCCTGATGCAGGCACAACATGCCAATCAGGCGAAGACTACGTTCCTTTCCAACATGAGCCACGATATCCGCACGCCGATGAATGCGATCATCGGGTTTGCCACGATCGCGGCCAGCCATATGGACCGTGAGGAACAGGTGAAGGACTGCCTGCAGAAAATACTCTCTTCCAGCAACCATCTCCTTGGTCTGATCAACGATATCCTGGATATGAGCCGCATCGAGAGCGGGAAGCTGCAGATACACAACCAGGAATGTAATATTCCGGAGCTGATGCACAATCTGGTCAATATCATCCAGCCGCAGGTAAAAGCCAAGCAGTTAGAGATGTTCATCGATACCTTCGAGGTGGCCAACGAGGATGTGATCGCGGATCCGCTGAAGCTTAATCAGATCTTTATCAATCTGATGGGCAATGCGGTCAAATATACGCCGGCAGGCGGAACGGTGAGCTTCCGTATCACCCAGCACACCACGTTTAAGCACGGGTGGGGAGAATACCAGTTTGTCATCAAGGATAATGGGATCGGTATGTCGCGGGAGTTCGTGGAGCATATTTTTGAACCTTTCGAGCGGGAGACGACGGCTACAAGGAGCGGCATCCAAGGCGCCGGCCTCGGCATGGCGATCACGAAGAACATCATCGACATGATGGGCGGGGAGATTACGGTAGAGAGCGAGGTCGGAAAGGGGAGCACATTCACGGTGAAGCTTTCGCTTAAGCTCCAGGATATAGAAAAGAGCGCGGAGCAGATCAAGGAGCTGGAGGGCCTCCGCTCTCTGGTGGTGGACGACGACCTCAATGTCTGTGACAGCGTGAGCAGGATGTTAAAAAGTATCGGGCTTCGCTCCGAGTGGACCACGTCCGGCAGGGAGGCAGTATACCGTGCCAGGTCTGCCCACGATGAGGGGGATCCTTACCATACCTATATCATCGACTGGCAGATGCCGGAGACCAGCGGGATCGAGACGGCAAGAAGGATCCGCGGCGTGGTGGGCGATGACGCGCCGATTGTCATCCTGACGGCCTATGACTGGTCGGATATCGAAGAGGAGGCGAAGGCGGCGGGAGTGACTGCCTTCTGTGCAAAGCCGCTGTTTATGTCAGACTTAAAGGCAGCGCTTTTGGCGGCCAACAATCTGGGCGACACTGTGCAGTCTCAGACGGAAAATGTCTGGACCAAAGAGGATTACAGCGGAAAGCGGCTCCTTCTGGTGGAGGACGTTGAGCTGAACAGGGAGATCGCGGAGGTAATCTTAAGCGAAGCCGGCTTTGTGATCGAACTTGCGCCGGATGGGACAGACGCGGTTGCTATGATCAAACAGTCCGCGGAAGGCTATTATGACGCAGTGCTGATGGACGTGCAGATGCCGGTCATGAACGGCTACGAAGCGACGAAGGCAATCCGGGCGCTGCGCCGTGAGGATGTGAAAAATCTGCCGATCATCGCCATGACGGCCAATGCCATGGAGGAAGATAAGGAAACCGCGCTGAAAAGCGGCATGGATGCCCATATCGCAAAGCCTCTTGACATTGGGCTGCTGATGGGTGTTCTGCAGCGTTTCCTCCGCTGACGGTGAGCAAAAGCGCAGAACAGAAAGAGAGAATATCAATCATACAGGAAATGGAGTGGACAACAGGATGGAGATAAGGAACGGAAATAGTGCGGATTATGGGATGAATATGGGAAATGGGATGAATCCCCAGGACAGGACGCAGATGAGGGCGGGAGAGATTATGAAAAACTACCGGAAACATAGGTGGATCAGCAGCGTGATCGTCCTGGCGGATATCATTTTACTGATCTATATGGTCGTATTTAAGATGGATTACCGGATTGATTACATCGTCGGGGGATTTGCGTCATTTATGCTGACGGTGGGCGTATTTGCGCTGTACGCAGTGTTAGCGGCCATTGCCATACTGATCAAATGGCTGGGCGCGGTCCAGATTGACAAGGCGCTCTGCGAAGAGTGCGATCCTTTCGTGTATGAGGCCTGCCTGGATAAGCTCCATCCTTTTTTCTATAAAGAACGGTTCGCGGCTCTCCATGCCATGGCCAGGTATTATGAAGGGGACAGTCGCAGCGCGGAACAGATCTTCCGAAATGTAAATCTGTATAAGCTTAAGGGCCTGCACAGGCTGAATTATTACATCCTGATGTCGGCGATCTGCTTTGAGAGGGGAGAAGGGTTCCGGGCGGCAGAGCTTGAGCAGTCTTACCGAAGGAGCCTTAAGAAGGATAAGAAGGAGCAGATGTTCTTCCGGACGCTCTGCGCCAGCAACAATCTGTTCCGGGCGATGGAGAATAAGGATTACCCGGCGGCATTCCGGTTCCTCTCTGAGAGAAAAACGCTTGACAGCGGCAAATGCAGGAAATGGACCCATATTGGCCACAGCCTGTGGGAGGCAAGGATCTGCGCAGGGCTTGGGGATGAAAAGAGCGCGAGGATGAACCTGGAGTATGTGATCGCTGAGGGTGGAAGGCTTGTGTACGTGAGAGAAGCGAAGGAGCTTTTGCAAACTCTTGACAGCGGCAGGACGGATGCATCATCAACGGACGGAGAGATGAAAAATGAGTAGCGGTCAGGCAGCTGAGATCCTGCTTTTGGAGGATGACGAGAGCTTGAACCGTGGCATCAGCTTAAAGCTCAGGAAAGAAGGGTACGAGATCTTAAGCGCAGCCGGGGTAAGGGAGGCCGAAGAGTTATTCGATGAACATGAGGTGGCGCTTGTGATCAGCGATATCACCGTGGAGGACGGGGACGGCCTTGCCTTCTGCCGGAGCGTCCGGGCGAAAAGCCAGGTGCATTTTATCTTCCTGACTGCCTTAGACCAGGAAGTTGATATCGTAAACGGATACGATGCCGGGGCGGACGATTATATCACCAAACCCTTCAGCCTGATGGTGCTCATCTCCAAGGTCAATGCACTGATGCGCCGGATCGGAATGAGGGACGAGGGCAGCGGAAGCGGTAAAGCTTTAAGATCCGGGGATCTTAAAGTGAACTGCCGTGAGATGAAAGTGTATAAAGCCGGGGAGGAGATCCTGCTGAGTAAAAAAGAGTTCCAGCTTCTTCTGTATTTCCTTGAGAATCCCAGGCAGATCATTTCCAGGGAGCAGATCCTCAGTGCAGTGTGGGACATAGATGGGCAGTTTGTGGATGATAATACGGTGCCGGTCACGATAAGCCGGCTGAAAAAGAAGGTTGGGGAGTATATTAAGAATGTCCGGGGGATGGGGTATCTCTGGACGGCGGATGTGGATGAAGAAATATAGCGAAGAAAATGGAGTCTGATACGCGACAAGCGGAAAGATTATTTTGAAGAGGGAAAAAGTTCTGCTCTGGGCTGGGAGATCAGCCGCAGAGCAGGACTTTTCTATATGTTCGGTTATCAGCCGATGATCTCCCACTTCTTTTCAACCGCATTGAGCAGTTCGTGGCCGTCTTCCGTCACAAGGACAAGATCTTCGATGCGGACGCCGTATTTCCCTTCGATATAGATGCCAGGCTCGATGGAGAAGATCATGCCCGGTTCCGCCACATTTTTGTTGATCGGGGAGACATCTCCGTACTCGTGGTCTTCCTGGCCGATGAAGTGGCCGAGGCGGATCTTCCAGTATTCACTGTAGCCTTTTTCGTCAATGTAATCTCTCGCCTGTGCGTCGATGTCGCAGAAGCGGACACCGGGCTTTATCACAGACTCGGCGCGCAGCACTGCCTCGTGGACAATGTCGTGGATCTCCTGCTCCTTAGCAGAGGCTTCCTTGCAGTAGAAGGTTCTTGTCATGTCTGAGCAATACCCTTTCCACACGCATCCCATGTCGATGAGGATACATTCGCCTGTTTTAAGGGTTCTCGTATCGCTGGGCTCGTGATGCTGGTCAGCGGCATTGGGGCCGAAACATACGATAGTGTCAAAGCTTGTCCCGCTGGCGCCGGCTTTTAAGTATTCGTTGTCGATAAAGTCGGCAATCTGTTTTTCCGTCATGCCTTCCTTGATATATTCCTTGACCATCTCCATCACCCGGTCATTGATGGCAGATGCCTCTTTCATGATCTTGATCTCTTCTTCATTTTTCACCGCGCGCACCCCGTCCACGCAGTCAGAACCCCATACCGTCTTAAGCTTCGGGCATTTCTCCTGTAAGGGAATGAGGAAGCGCGCCGGCCAGGTCTTGTCGATTCCCAGAGTTTTTGTCGTATCGATCTGGTCTGCAATTATGGAGATCTGATCTTCCATGTCGCTGAACCACACTTCTTTGAATCCGGTGTTGGATACGAAGTAAAGGTAGTTTAAGAGCATCACATGCTCGCCGTTTGATTTGAGGATCAGGGCGTAGAGCCGCTCTCCCGGATTGACCATGATTCCGGTGAGGAAACGGATGCTTAACGGGTCGGATACGATAAGCTGGGTCAGTCCTTTCTCATCCATCTTGGTCAATACGCGGACAATTCTTTCATTGTTCATAGGTAAATTTCTCCTTTCGTGAATGTAAGGATATTGTATCATATTTTAGGGCGGAGATGGGATTTTATGGGGAAATTCAGGAGAAATTTTGGAAAAACAGATCTTCTCCTATCCTTTTCCCCATGGAAACTGTTATATATATCAGAGATTACTTCTATAATTAAGATGTTGGGGGCAAAAGGTATTTTGCCCCCATGATGCCACGGATTGCCCCGCCAGCTTGCCGGGCATGGACAGACTGCCGGGAAGGGGGGATTTTTTGGACACAGATTTTCTTTTGATCCGGAGGATGAGACAGGGAGACGAGGACGCTTTTGATGCCTTCGTCCGAAAATATTACGAAGAGATACTGAGATACTGCCGGTATCACTGCATTGACCCAGAGTATGCCGAAGATCTGGCCCAGGAGACATTTCTTAAGTTCTTCGAGGGCTTTTCAGAATACCGGCACGTGGGGAAGGCGAAGAATTTCCTGTACACGGTGGCCGGGAATCTCTGCCGGAATTTCCATAAAAAGAGAAAGGATGTGCCGATGGAGGGGAAGAGCCTTGAAGCCCGGGCAAAGCCCGCCCCGGATTCCCTAAAAACGGCGCTTGACCGGGCGGTCATCGGGGAGGCGCTTTTTCGGCTGCCGGAGGAGTTCAGGGAGATGATCATCTTGTACTATTTTCAGGAGATGAAGATCTCGGAGGCGGCAAAGGTGCTCGGTATCGGCGTCCCCCTTGCGAAATACAGGCTGAGGGAGGCGAAGGTGCGGCTTAAATCCCTGCTTGAGTAAATTCTGCCCGCCGGATCGTGGCGGTATGCGCCGTCCTGCAGTAAGGATTGACTTATCAGAAACACAGGGGTATAGATAGAACGGAGGGATGATATGGAGGATGACAGGAATCTGGAAATGATGCTTAGAGCGTATAGATCGGACATGGACGTTCGCCCCAGGGAGGAGCGGATATCGGAGACGGTCCGGCTGTCCGGCGAGATGTTCCTTAAGAGGGAGCAGGAGCGGATGCTCACTTACGGGGAATTTTTAAGGACACAGTTTTTGGTGCTACGAAAGCGGTGGTGGGTATATCAATGCCTGCTGCTTCTTGCAGCGGGGCTTTTACTTCCCTTTCTTGGGGAGGATGTTTATATCCACAGGAGCGCGGGGGTGGTGAGCGTGCTGTTCGTGGTGCTCATCATTCCGGAAATGTGGAAGAACAGGACGTACAACAGCATGGAGATCGAGACGGCGGCCTATTATTCATTGCGCCAGATCTACGCGGCGCGGATGCTCCTTTTCGGGGCGGCGGATCTTTTCCTGGCGGCAGGTTTTGGGGTGTGTTTGCGGGGACGGCTTCATTTTACCGGGGAAGAGCTTCTGGTGCAGTTTTTGTTCCCCATGGCAGTGACGGCCTGCATCTGCTTTGGGATCCTGTGCAACAGATACGCGGTGAGCGAGACGGTATCCATCGCGGTCTGTCTGGTGTGGAGCGCGGTGTGGTGGCTGTTTACGATGAATGTGCAGGCTTACGAGGCGGTGCAGTTTCCGGTGTGGATGGCACTCTTTCTGGCGGCGGTGGTCTTTCTGGCGGCGGCCGTGCGCAGGACGGTGAAAAACTGTGGAAACTTCCTGGAGATGGGAGGTTACGTTTCATGGAGCTGAAAATGAAAAACCTGACGAAAGAGTTCGGAGGATTTACGGCGGTGGATCATCTGAATTTTACGATGGAAAATGGAGTGTACGGGCTTTTGGGCGTCAACGGCGCGGGGAAGACGACGCTGATGAAGATGCTGTGCACGCTCCTTTCCCCCACAGGAGGGGAGATCACCTGCAACGGGCGGGAGATCCTTGGGATGGGGGCGGACTACCGGAAGATTTTAGGATATCTTCCCCAGGACTTTGGATTTTACCCGGAGTTCACGGTGCAGGATTACCTGTCGTATATTGCGGCGATCAAGGGGCTTCGCCCGGCGGTGGCGAGAAAAAGGGTGCGGGAGCTGATTGAGAAGACGGGGCTTACGAAGGCAGCGAAGAAAAAGATGAAGAAGCTTTCCGGCGGCATGAAACGGCGGGCGGGGATCGCCCAGGCGATGCTGAATAACCCGAAGATCCTGATCCTTGACGAGCCGACGGCGGGGCTTGACCCCAACGAGCGCATCCGTTTCCGCAACCTGATCAGCGAGCTGGCGGAAGACCGGCTGGTGCTTTTGTCCACCCACATAGTGTCGGACGTGGAGTACATCGCCAACCAGATCCTTTTGATGCGGGACGGGAAGATCGTCCTTGCGGGGGAGGCGAGGGAGCTGATCGATTCTATGGAAGAGGGCGTGTTCAGCGTATTTGTCCGCAAAAATGAGGTGCAGCATTTTATGAAGAAATACAAGGTGTCCAACCTGAAATCCATGCATGACGGGGTGGAGCTTCGGATCATCGCGAAGAGCCCTCCGGTTCTGGATGCAGGTTTAGTGGATGCCAATCTGGAGGATGTGTTTTTATATTATTTTGGAGAAAAGGCAGGTGGGAAAGATGCTGTGGTTTGAACTTAAGAAGATCTGGTCAAAGCCGATGAACAAGGCGGCGTTCCTTCTGCTGGCGGCGGTGGTATTTGCCGGGAGTCTGCTGGCGGCGCGGGATGTGGTCTACTACAGGGAGGACGGCTCGAAGATATCCGGGTTCGCGGCGGCCCGCAGACTGAAGCGGGAGAAGAACGCGTGGAAAGGGTATGTGACGGAGGATGTGCTGAAAAAGGTGGTGGAGGAAAATAAGAGGGCGCGCGCCGAGTCAGATACCGAAGACGGGGCGCTGATAAAGAGGCAGGGCTTCTCAGACATCAGGGACTGGATCAACAGCGGATTTTCCGAGCCGGGCGACTATGATTACTATATGTGCGACAGCATTTCCGCAGAGGAAGCAGCCGCTCTCTATGAAAAACGGCTGGAGATGATAAAAAAGGAAATCTCGTCGCCGGGGTATTCAAAAAAGGAACAAAAATTCCTGACCCGCAAGTACGCAAAGTTCAAAGCACCTCTCTACTACGAATACGCGGAAGGCTGGAAAGCGCTCCTTGATTCCCAGTATCTGCCGACGCTGATGACCATCACCATCGTGATCATCGGATTTCTGGTATCCGGGATATTTTCCAGCGAATTTCAGCTCGGCGCGGACTCGGTCTTTTTCTCTGCCAATTACGGGCGGAACCGGGCGGTCCAGGCGAAGATCGAGGCTTGTTTTCTTGTGATCACAGCGGTTTACTGGGGAGCTATGGTTATCTTTTCTGTGCTGGTGCTGGGGATCTTAGGTTTCCAGGGGGCGGGGCTTATGATACAGACCGACTATGCGAACTGGGACTGCATGTACAATCTCACCTATGCCCAGAAGTGGCTTCTGACGATGTTCGGCGGGTACGCAGCACACCTGTTCATCCTGTTTCTGGCCCTTCTCGTGTCGGCGAAGAGCCGCTCGGTGGTGGTGGCGGTCACAATCCCCTTCGCTCTGTCCTGTGCGCCGATGTTTTTGGGGCGTGTGCCGGGCCTTACGAAGGCGATGAACCTTTTCCCGGATATGCTGCTTCGGATCAGCGCATTTTTGAGGGACAATATCATATACGAGATCGGCGGGAAGGTGTTCGGCGTGTATGAGATGCTGATACCGGTGTATCTTTTGCTGGCGCTCCTTTTGCTTCCGGTGCTGTACGCGGGGTATCGGAGAAGCGAGCTGGCGTAAGATTTAATTTCCTTAAAGAAAATAACATGAGAATTTATAAAAGTTATTTTCTTTGGGGAAAATAACTTTGTAGATGATTTTATATTTTTGCTTTTCCGTAAAATTCTTTCATACGATCACCCCCTCTCTTTCGATATTGATAAAGAAAGGATACGTGCTCTTCCATTGATTATATATCTGTTCACTTTGGACGTTCGGATTTATTTCCAGGTTATATTTCAATTCAAAATCGTAGGTAACATCGTACACTTTATCAGCGAAACAGCTTACTTTTTCGGAAGCTATATCTGCCAGAATCATAATATCTACATCTGAATCCACATGAAAGTCACCACGCGCATAGGAGCCATATAATATCATACGTACCGGCTTTGCTTCAAATATCTCTGATATGGCGTCTCTGTATTTTTCTAACATATACGTAGATGATCTGACATCTGCAACACCTCCTTCAATAGTTACAGTATAACCGATTTTTATTAAAAATCCAACAAGTGAACGCCTTTTTAGGTATGTTTAAGGTTGTATTTTCCCCTATATTTTGTATAATACAGATATCTTTTACCCCGACAGGGGATCAGAACTGACGGAATCTAAGATTTACAAGAAGGAGAAGCGGTAAAATGGAAATGAAGCATACAGTCAGCCAATACATCAGCAGCCACTTAAGAGCCAGGGAGCGCGGCTACATCTGGCTGGAGCGTGAGCTTAAGCGGAATCTGGCCGTCAGCTCCGCGATCCTCGTGATATTCTTTCTCCTCCTCTATGTCATCCTGCACCCGGCCTTTGCTTTGTGGGCGGCGTTTCTTGGGGCAGCGGCGCTTCTTGTCAACCTATGGAATTATCTGAATTACCGGAGGGAGTACAGGACGTACCAGTCCATCTACCGGTATCTGGAGGCGTTTGAGACGGGAGATTACGCCTACCGGGGAGAGGAAGATCTAACCGGTGAGGGGATCTGCTCCCAGCTTGCGGAACAGCTTGTCCGCATGGGGGAGGCCTTCGGCGGGCTTAAGGAAAGACTTGTGGAGGAAAAGGAAAATACGAAAGGGCTGGTGACGGATATCTCCCACCAGCTTAAGACGCCGGTGGCGGCGCTTGAGTTAAGCTACGAGCTTTTGCAGGATGAGAGCCTTGACGAAAAAGAGCGGCAGGAGTTTTTCACCCGCAGCCGGAGGGAGGCAAAAAGGCTCGGCCAGCTTGTGGAGACGCTCTCCAGCCTTTCAAGGCTTGAGACGGGGATGGTTAGGCTTACACCGAAGGAGGCGGACCTTAAGGAGACGCTGATCCGGGCGGTGAACGGGGTCATTATGAAAGCGGAAAAGAAGGGGATAGAGATCGAGCTTATGGATTTCCCGGCGGTAAGGCTCGTCCACGATGTAAAATGGACGGCGGAGGCGATCTCAAACGTCCTCGACAACGGGGTGAAATACTCGCCCGCCCGGACCAGGATACAGATCCGGGTAAATGTCCTTGTCTCCTATGTGATCATCGAGGTGGAGGATGAGGGGATCGGCATCCCGAAGTCCGAGTATACGGAAGTTTTCAAGCGGTTCTACCGGGGCAGGGATATTTACGTGGAGCAGCAGGAAGGCGCCGGGGTGGGGCTTTACCTCGTGCGCAAGATCTTAGAAGAGCAGGGCGGGAGCGTGCGTGCGCTTAAGGGTTCCGGCGGCGGGACCGTGATCCAGATGACACTGCCCAAGGAATACGCATTGACGGAAGAAAAATAACAAAACTGTTATCTTTCCTGTAAGGCTCCTGTAAGAAAAAGGGGATATGATATGTACATCACTTGATCATGTACACAGAAAGGAGCCTTTTGACTATGGAAACGATCTTAAAGACAGTAGACCTGGTAAAATATTACGGCGACGGAGAGAGTCAGGTGCGGGCCATCGACCACACCAGCATCCAGGTGGAGAACGGGGAGTTTGTGGCTATCGTGGGCCGCTCCGGTTCGGGAAAGAGCACCCTTCTTCATATGCTTGGCGGGCTTGACCGGCCGGACAGCGGGGAAGTGATCATCGGGGGAGAGAATATTTTTTCCCTGAAGGATGAGCAGCTCGCGGTGTTCAGGCGGAGGAAGATCGGGTTTATCTTCCAGGATTTCAACCTGATTCCGGCGCTTAATGTGTGGGAGAATATCGTCCTTCCCCTGGGGCTTGACGGAAAGAAAGTGAACCAGAAGTTTGTCCTTGACATCATAGATCATATCGGTCTTGCAGAAAAGCTTAAGGCGCTGCCAAGCCAGCTTTCCGGCGGGCAGAAGCAGCGGGTGGCGATCGCCAGGGCGCTGGCGTCCCGTCCGGCCATCATCCTTGCGGATGAGCCTACGGGAAACTTGGATTCCAAGACGGAGATGGAAGTTATCTCGATCTTAAAGCGGTGCGTCCGCAAATACGGGCAGACGCTGGTGATGATCACCCACGACGAGACCATCGCCCAGATGGCAGACCGGGTGATGATCATTGAAGACGGCAAGGTGGTGAGATAGATGAACATTATTACGACGACAGCACTTGCCAATTTTAAGAAAAATAAGAGCAGAAATATATTGATCGGGATCGCCATAGGGCTGACCGCATTTCTCGTGACGATGCTGCCCACGGTGGTGATTGGCCAGATAAGCGTCCAGTTTCAGGCGGTAAATGAAGTGTACCCACCGGTTCACGGCGCGTACCGGGATGTGGACGAAAAGACGGCGGCGAAGATGCGAGCGGACGAGAGCTTTGCGGCGGTGGGCTTAAGAGAACAGGCCGGGCGGATGTACAGCGGGGATAAGGATGTAAAAGGCGTCATGTATGCCTATGACAAAACCGTCCTGGGGCTGTCAGGGATAAAGCTTAAGGAAGGGCATTTCCCGAAGAAAGCGGACGAGATCGTGGTGTCCGAAGGATGCCTTAAGGCCATGGGACTTTCCGGCGGCGTGGGCGACCGGATCCGGGTGCCTTACCAGCCGTCAAGGGAAGGCAGGTTTCTCAAAGCGACGGAGAAGGAATTTACCATCACCGGGATGACGGAGGATACGCCGGAGGCTCTGGAGAAAGGGGTCTATGAACTCATCGTGTCGGAGGCATTTGCAAAGGAAATCATACCGGAGGGGGAGCACATCTACACGGCGTATTTTCAGCTCAAGGACATTGAGGGGATGGTCACGGAAGAGATTGAGGATCGGATAAAGCGCACAGGAGAGCAGTACGGGCTGGCAAAAGAGGATATCGTGGAAAACGCAGAGTACCTTGCCGCCAATTACGTGGATGTGGCGCTTTATACGGGCCTTGGCCTTTTACTGGCGGTGATCGTGCTGGCGGGGATTCTGACCATTTACAGTATCTACTATGTATCCATGCTTGATAAGGTTAAAGAGTACGGAAGGCTTAGGGCCATCGGGGCCACGAAAAGGCAGATCCGAAAGCTGGTGTTCAGGGAGGGCTTTGCCGTTGCCGCTATAGCGGTCCCCGCAGGGATCATCCTTGGCCTGATCGCCGGGACAGGGCTTGTGAAAGCGATGATCCATGCGTCCATAAGCTCTGACCGGATTCTGGGAGAAGCGATGATAACAATCCTTGAGAGCGGGGAAGCGAAGATCGTAAAATGGTGGATCATCCTCCTTGCGGCGGCAGTAAGCCTTTTGACGGTATACGTCTCCCTCCTTCGCCCGATGCACAAGGCCAGCCGGATCACGGCTATGGAGGCGCTTCGCTACCAGGGCGGCAGGAAAGGAAAAGAGACTGCCCGGAAAGGCTATAGGGAGCTGAATATCCCAAGGCTTACCGCGTCCAATCTGGGGAGAAATAAAAAGAGGACGGCGGTGACCATCGCATCCCTCGGGATGACAGGCGTGCTCTTCGTGGTGGTGGCCACATGCTGCGGCTGCATGGCGGCGGAGGATATGGCAAGGGAGTCGATCCGAAAGGATATCGTGGTGTCCATAGACATCGAACAGGAGGATGAGATGCACCCGGAGTGGGAGCTTGACGCCATCCAGCAGGATAATCCGATGACGGAGGAACTGAAAGACGAGATCAAAAACATCGACGGCGTGACCTCTGTTGAGACCAGCCTTCTGACCTCCGGAAACATCAGTGAAAAGCAAGGAGAGATAAAAAATGCGGATTCTGAGGAGATGAACTGTGACGTAAAGGGGCTTGGAGCCGCAGCCATGAAAGAGCTTGAACCGTTCATAACAGACGGCTCCATCGACGATCCGTCGCTTAAGGACGGAACCGGGATCATTTTTTCCAAGGCATCGCTTCAGCAGGACCATCCAGGCTGGAAGGTGGGAGATAAGCTGTTTTTACAGGTTATGGACGGAAAGGAGATCCGGGAGCGCAAGGTAACCCTGGCCGCTGTGGCGAATGGGCCTACGAGCCTGATGGGATACTATGTCATTATGCCAGAGGAGGCCCTCAGGGAGATGTGCAGCTCAGATACTACCTTTTTCTGGGACATTTCCGTGGAAGAAGGGAAGGAAGACGCTACGGCGGAGAGGATCGGGGAGCTGATCGCTGACGAGGAAGTCCTTGAGATAGGAACCTTCCGCGAGATGTATGAGGAGGCCGAAGACACGATCCGGTTCATGCTGGTGGGCTGCTATGGGCTTTTGGCTGTCTTTGGCCTCATCGGTATCCTGAACCTGATCAATACGATGATCAACAGCGTCTATGTCAGGAGGAAAGAACTTGGTATGCTGCAGGCCATCGGGATGTCCGGTCGGCAGACCATGTATATGCTGCAGCTTGAGGGAATCTTCTATACCGCGGGGACGCTGGCGGTATCTCTGGGGATTGGGAGCATCCTTGGATACGGGGCATTTCTGTGGGCAAAGGAAGAAGGGATCATGTCCATCAAGGTGTACCATTATCCGGCGGTGCCGGCGGTCTGCCTGGCGGGAATCGTGCTGGCAGTGCAGATACTCATTACCTTCTTTGTGAACAGGAGTTTTAAGAAACTGAGCCTGATTGACCGGATCCGGTTTGCGGAATAAAAAGCAAGGTGTAAAATCTCTGACTGAATTCGGGGATTTTACACCTTGATAAATTATTCTTTAATCTTGTCGATCTCTGTTAGATTAACTCCCAGACTTGAAAGAGTTACTTTTAATTCAATGTATCTGTCGTGCATGGAAGCATAAGCTTCCGGACAAGTATCTTTTACAATCAGCATCCAATTTTGTATTCTTGAAAATTCATTCACAGAATCCCTGATAATATCTGCTGCAGATGGCATATTCTTCACCTACTTTCTATAAGCACCGTTCACTTTGGTATCTTCATTATATCAATAAGCGCATTAGGTGTAAAGTTAAAGTTAAGCAGGTTCTGTCTGTGTATTTCAGGAAATGTAGTGTATAATGTGAACAAACTGCACAGATAGAATTTTTTTAAAACTATGCAACCAAACACGGTCTGATCCAGTCTAATAAGTGTAAAGCAAAAACGAAAACGAGAAAGGGGAGGTGAGGTTCATGGAGCTGTTGCTGGTGAAAAAAGCGCAAAAAGGCGATACGGACGCTTTCGTGGAACTGATGGAAATGCACAAGATGGCGCTTTACAAGGTGGCGAAAAGCTATCTGAAGAGCGAGGAGGACATCGCGGATGCGATGCAGGACACGATACTGTCAGCTTATGAACACATCGGGGAGCTGAAAAAATCAGCTTACTTTAAGACGTGGATCACCCGTATTCTGATGAATCATTGCAACGATGTATTAAGACAGCAGAGGCATTTTGTGAAAGCGGGCTGGGAGGAAGAGCGGGAGGAGGACAAACAGGGCAGCGCCCCGTCCGGCGACCGGGAATTTTACGAGCTGCTCTCGGAGCTTTCGGAGGATGTGCGGCCCATTTTTCTGCTGCACTACGGAGAAGGGTTCAGCATAAAGGAAGTGGCACAGATTCTCGATATGAATGAGAATACGGTGAAGAGCAAGCTCATGAGAGGCAGAAAGAAACTGAAAACCGCACTTTGTTGTTAAGGAGGCGTTGAAATGAAAAGATCAGAAAAAGAGATAAAAGAAATATTGAACCAGGATATCCAGATTTCAGACGTGGTGGAGACCAGAATCCAGGAGACATATAAACAGCTTGGAAGGAAGACATCCCGCCGCCGCGCAAGGCGCGTTCAGCGGATCGCGGCGGCTATCGCGGCTGTGTGCCTCGCGGTGCCAGGCGTGGTGTACGCTTCGTCAAAGACAGAATTTTTCCAGGCAATGTTCGGCAATGAGACAAGAGAGTCTAACGGTATCCTCGAGCGCGAGGTTGATACCGGAAAGAAAGGGAAGGACGCCAAGGTTACGGTGACGCTCCCATCGAAAGAATATGTCCCTGTGGACGAGGAGCTGGCGGAGAGGGCAGTCGGAGCATATGTATCGGAAGAGCCGATCGTGAAAAAGATCGGAAGCCATACCCTTACCGTGAGCAGCTTTGTCTACGATAAGAACGGCGCGATGATGTATTTTACGCTGGAGAGGGAAGGGGGAGTTACAGCCCTCGCGGGGGACAAGGAGACGAACCTGACCAAGGGAGCGTATTTTACGGACGAAGCAGAGTTTTACTTTAACTGTGAGACGAAAAACGGGGCGTTTGCCGGGGAGAACACTTATATCGACACGAAAAAGAGCACTGCCGACAAGCTTTACTGCTATTCCTACATGCTGTGGAGCGAGCCGTTAAAGGACGGGGACGTGCCGGAGCTTATGCTTGAGACGTACCCCTGCACCAGAAAGGAACTGAAGGAAGAGACGAAGACCGAGACGGAGAAGATTCGCCTGACGGATAAGGACCCGGTTCCGGTTAAGAAGGTCGACATGGGAGATAAGGGGTATCTGGAGTATTCACCCATCGCGATGAGCGTTGACATGGCGAAGGGCATGGGGCTTTCTAAGGAGGAGGCAGCAGATCCGTATTATCTGGAGAAGATTGAGGTAACGTATAAGGATAAGGAAAGCTATGTTGTCTGTGATAAGGAGAAGAACGTGGAGAACAGCAGCTACCAGCTTGGGGCGGGGACATACTACAAGACCGTATTCAACCGGCTGGTGGACGTGGATCAGATCGAGAAGATCGCGGTGAACGGGGTTGAGTTTGCGGTGAAATAAGGGTTTTCCAGTAACGCGATAATTTCATAGAACCTGTATAAAAAAATGCAAAGGCTTTTTGTGAATGAAAAACCATGAAAGGCTTTTGCACTTTTTCTCTGTAGGGGTGCCCCGTGGGTAAACGTTGATAAACTGTACGGTTGATATTTCCCGGCGGGTTCGGTATGATAGGGATAAGACTATAGTGTAAGGTTTTTTGTGTGGTTTACAGCAGTATGTGTCCAGAGAAAGAAGGAGGAGATTCATATGCAGGGATTAAGCACATTGTGTTATATAGAAAAGGACAGGAAATATCTGATGCTTCACCGGACAGTAAAGGAAAAGGATGTAAACAAGGATAAATGGATAGGAGTAGGCGGGCATTTTGAAGCAGATGAAAGCCCGGAGGAATGTCTTTTGCGGGAAGTGAAGGAGGAAACAGGGTACACGCTTACGTCTTTCCGGTACAGAGGCATAGTGACGTTTGTCTCTGGTAATGGCGTGACAGAATATATGTCTTTATTTACGGCGGACGGATTTTACGGGGAACAGATTGCGTGTGACGAAGGACAGCTTGAATGGGTAGATATCGACAGGATAGAAGAGCTTAATATCTGGGAAGGAGACCGGATCTTCTTTCGGCTGCTAAGAGAGACAACGGCATTTTTTTCTTTAAAGCTCGTATACGACGGACATGACAGATTGATATCTGCGGCTTTAAATGGGGAAGAGTTAGATTTAAAAACGTTTAGGTGATAAGAGAATAAATTAGTAGTAGGAGTGATAACAATGGCACTGATGCACATCGACTTTTTCTCGGATGTACTCGGGATGAGCATGAATATGGACGTGATCTGGCCCCAGCAGACGAAAAAGCAGATCGGCATGAAGGGGGCGGCGGGAAACGGGCAGTACAAGACGATGTATCTGCTCCACGGTATGAGCGACGACCATACGACCTGGCAGCGCCGGACTTCCATCGAGCGCTACGCAAGCGGACTTGGGATCGCGGTGGTGATGCCCTCGACCCATCTTGGATTTTACACGGATACGACTTACGGCATGAGGTACTGGACATTTCTCTCAGAGGAGCTGCCCGCGGTCTGCCGGGAGTTCTTCCCGCGTATGTCTGACAGGCGGGAGGATACGCTGGCGGCGGGGCTGTCCATGGGCGGTTACGGCGCCTGGAAATTAGGGCTTCGGGCCAGCGGGACTTTCGGCGCAGCGGCATCTCTTTCCGGCGCGCTGGATATCGTGGATGATTATAAGCGCAACGCAAAGGAGCCGGGAGAAGATAAAACACAGCTGTTCAAGGGAATCTTCGGAAGCCCGGCGCAGCTGGAAGGTTCGGACGACGATATCCTGGCGCTGGCAGAAAAGCTTGCGGCGAAAAACGCAGGGTTTTCGGCAGAAGTAAATACTTTCACATCGAAGGACGGCAGGCTGCCCAGGCTCTACGCATGGTGCGGGACGGAAGATTTCCTGTACGAGGGGAATCTTAAGGTCTGGGAGCGGGTAAAGAAGCTTGGATATGATCTAACCTGCATGGCATCTTCCGGGAATCATCAGTGGAAATACTGGGACAGCCAGATCAAGGATGTGCTGTGCTGGTGGCTTGGCGCTGATCTGGAGTTTGAGTAGAAGTGCGGACTGGAGATTGTCGGTATCCGGCTGCATTAGCACAGCAAAACTTTCATGTCCTCCGGAAGAGGTGCGGTAAATTCCATTGGCGTCCCGGTGATCGGATGGGGAAAGGAAAGCTTGCAGGAATGAAGTGCCTGCCTGCTTATATGTTCCATATCAGGGTTGTAGAGGTAATCGCCGACCAGGGGATAGCCCAGATATTTCATGTGGATGCGTATCTGATGCGTGCGCCCGGTCTCGAGGCGGAGGGCTACGAGGCTGTGTCCGTTCTTGTATTCTATAAGCCGGTAGTGTGTGACGGCATGTTCTCCCCGGGCAAAGTCCACGGTCCGCTCGATGACCGTACCGGGCTTTCGGGCCAGCGGTGCAGTGATCGTACCTTTTTCCGGAGTTACTCTCCCTCTTGTGATTGCCAGGTATTCCCGGTGCATCTGACGGCTGCGGGTCATGGAGGAGAGGATGCTGCCGCTGACAAGGTGTTTGGCAACGACGGTAAGGCCGGAGGTGTCCCGGTCGAGGCGGTTGCAGCAGCGGAAGATAAAAGGCTTTTCCTGCCTGCTGTAATACCATGCCAGGCCGTTGGCCAGCGAGTTCGTATAGTTGTTCATGGAAGGGTGAACAGGCATTCCGGCCGGTTTGTTCACGACAATGATATCTTCATCTTCATATACGATATCAAGCGGGATTTTGACAGGCGGTATCTTTTCAGAGCATTGGGACTCCTGGATGCGTACTGTCAGAAGGTCCCCCGCTGACAAAGTATCCCGCATGTAATAGTGGCATCCATTCACGAGGATGCTTTGGGGCATCCGTTTGATTACTGTGATATTCTGTGAGGAAAAGCCTTTCCTTTTTAAAAACCATTCAACTTTGTGGCCGTCGTCTTCTTTTGTTATCTGATATTGGATCGTTCGGTTCATTGCATTTCCCCTGCGTTTTGTTATGTAAGGATATTATACTGCACAAAAATATTGCTGACATATCTTATTCTCAATCTCGATGGCCGCGAAGGCCAGCTCTTTAACCAACTTCTTGACCAACTCCTTAACAAGCGTATTATAGTCTGAAATTGGATTTATATCAAGCATTTACAGACGCAATATATACACACGATATATTGCAATTATTGATTAGACAAAATATTAGGAGGGAGGGTATCATAAAAATGTAGTGAAAAACATTTATGATAACCAAAATGGGAGGTAAAAAGATGAAATGGAGTAAGAAGATACTCGAGAAAGCAATTTGTGTGATCGTAGTGCTTGGAATAACTGCCGTAATGACACCAGAGCAGGTGCAGGCAGAAGAGCCGGTCTCTGAAGCTATTATGGGGGAGGAAGAGATTTCCGGGGAAACATATGCCGACAGTATAACCATGGAAGACATTGATCATATAGAAACATTCAGCGAAAGTGAAGATACCGGAGCCATACCGGGCGCGGATCCGGAGTATGTCTTTGATCAGGACAAATATGTGGAAAATGGAAAGAATGTTCAGGTGGGAGATATAGAAGTAGTCTATGAGGACGGGACGCCTGCAGAAGACGGAATTACTTTTGATCTGTTTAATATGACGGTAATCCGAAGTGAAAGCACGAAATATACGACAAAAGACGGAAAATTGTCAGGAATCAGGATGATCGCAGGGAAAGAGTATAAGATTGGCTTTGATGTCTCGAACGAAAACTGGAAAAAGTTAGAGATGGTCGGTGCATACAACAGTAAAAAGCTGATGAGGATCTATGCAAGGTATGAGAACTGTCCGCCCTTATATTATGATTATTTTGAAGGAATAGACGGAAAAGAGATCGCTGTTCCGAAGATTGTGATTCGGAAAGTACCTGATGGAGAGAGTGTCGTGCAGCCGATGCCGACATCCTGCATCATGGCGCTTACTATCGCGCATGACGGATATTATGCAGATGCAGGGTGTCCGTTCCGAATAGTGTGCAGGGATAATGGAAAAGGAAAGACTGTCATCAGTGATGAAGGAAAGCTGACCTTTACTGCAGAAGAGAACCGTCATTACACGATTGAATTATCCGATAATCCCGTCTATCGAATGAAGGAAAAGGTGGACTTTATCATTAAGACAGATTCACAGGGAATCTCCTGGGCAATCTATGAAGGCACAGACATTGAGGACGAGAATTCCCGTCTTACCCGCATCGATCTGGAGAGGATCGACGGCAAAGAAGATCCTAATAAAGGGAAAGACAAGATAGAAGATGACCCTGACTGCGGCGGAGGCTCTGAGGAAATAGGAGGATCTTCCTGTACGCCGCAGGAATATGAATTTCTCTACAGTACGGAGAAGGTTACGCTGAGCGGTATGAAAGTGTGCAAGATAGATGATAAAGCACCGTCGGACAGCGAGACAAAAGATACAGCAGCAACGCCGGTCGATGAGCCTGTTAAGTTTGTATTTTATAACAGTTCTACGCAGACGGTTGAGACGGCGGTAACATCTGAAAACGGGGTGCTTCCGGATGTACAGATGAGAAAAAAGCATAATTATATTGTCTATGCGGAAGATTCGAAATATGAGATGCCTAACTATTATATCACTTTGAGTTCTACAGGAGGAAAGCCGTCCTGTTTAAAATGCGGTCAGAAGGAAGATGGTTTTTACCTTTATGAGCGGGAAACACCGGCCGATGATCCGGCTGAAGCGAACAAGGTCCGCACTGAGCTGCCTGTATACTATAAGAAAGATAATACAGCTCAGTATGTTCCCAATATTAAAGTAAAGCTGGTCAGCCCCTTTGAGACTGTAGAATGTACAAGTGATGTGAGCGGAAATATATCCGCGGATCTGATTGAAGATATCAACTATGTGGTTCTTGTTGAGGATGATGAATACAGTGTTGAGTCGTTTCCGCTGACGATAAAGGACAAATCAGAATACGGCTCCGGGAAATATCCGTACAATCATACAAGCTGCAATGCCGTGAATGGGATATATCTATGCAGGAAAGGTACAGAACGGGATCATGATACAACGCTTGTCTGCCCGTCAAAGCAGACGAAGGTCGGCGGGATGAATTTCGGATCGGGGCGCTATATCGCTCTTGGGACGATCCTGAATAAAAATACGGTAACTGGTATGAGCGGAGATTATGATGTCCTGGATGTGGATGTGATCAATCTGTACAGAGCAGAGCTCTCTAAGCTTGCCGTAGGAGATTTTACTGTTACAAGAGAACTGAAAAAGGGGAAAAAGGTTAAAAATGTCTACTATGTAGATGACAATGGCAAATTCCAGACAGTTCCTTTTGAGCAGAAAGACAATCAGCTGATTTACAAAATGAGTACGATGTCCATGTATAATAATGTGATCGAGTATGCGCAGCAGACATCCGGCACTCAGGTATCCAAGCCGCAGGCTATCACGAATACGGACAAGAATACTGCCGTACCGGCAACTAAGATAGCTAAATTAAAAGCCGGGAAGAAGAAGTTCACGGTAAATATAAAGAAGGTAAAAGGCGTAAAAGGCTATCAGGTCAGGTACTCGGCTAATAAAAAGTTCAAAAGTGCAAAGACGAAGACTCTTAAAGTAAATAAGGCAACAATCAAGAAACTGAAATCACAGAAGAAATATTACGTGAAGGTCAGCACATATAAGACAGTGAAGAAAAATGGAAAGACAGTAAAGAAATATTCAAAGTGGTCTTTAGTGAAGTCAGTAAATGTCAGATAGGAGAAAATCTATGAAAAAGAAAATAATAGCATTATTGTTCGGGATGGCCGCAGCGATATTCTGTCCGGCAGTGATATCTTACGCATCAGAGACGGAAGAGCCTGGCATTATAATTGAAACTGCATTTCCGGATGCGGAACTGCAGGCATATGTCCAGGAGAATTTTGATAAAGACGGGGACGGAGCCTTAAGCCGGGAAGAGATTGATGCTGCGGCAGAAATAGACCTTAATTTCAGTTGGGTCGAGGACCTGACAGGTATAGAGAATCTGACAGCGCTGAAAAAACTGGATATCGGTTCTACCTATGTTCAGGAAGTTGATGTCAGCAGGAATACAAAGCTTGAAGACCTGAATATGAGCGGATGCTATGACATAGCGGAAATCGACATAAGCAAAAATACGGCGCTTGTTTCTCTTAATATCATGCAGACAGACATCAGCGCGGTAGACCTTACGAACAATACTGCCCTTGTAACATTCAATGCAGAACGGACGCATATTGACAAGGTGGATTTTTCAAAAAATCCTGCATTGGAGGAAGTTAATCTCACCAATACAAAGGTTTTATCCGCTGATTTTAGCAATCTCAGGGAGCTTAAGAAGCTTGAATTGAATATGGTTCCGTTTCAGTCTCTTGATGTTTCGAATAATACAAAACTTGAGGAATTGAAGTTGATAGGCGATGAGGGAATCAAAACGTTGGATATTTCAAACAATGCGTGGCTTAAAGTATTGGATATATCCGGAACACAAGTCTCTGATCTGACGCTTGAAGCAAATACTGCTTTAGAAGAATTTTATAACTATGCCCAGACATACAATAAGTTTAAGCATGACGGGCCGATGGCTGGCTTTGATGACGAGATAAGCATCGTGCCGGCGCCTGTAAAATCTTTAAACCTGAATAAATGCAAAGGTCTTAAAAAACTGCGTATCGACGGCTCGGCTGTCACTTCGCTGGATATCCATGCAGTACCTGAACTTGTATATTTTGCGGCGGATAATACTAAGATTGCGGAGCTTAAGGATCTTGACCTTACAGCGATGCCGAATCTTAACCGGATTTCTGTAAAGAATGCAGGTATTCAGTCAATCAAGCTGAATGAAAGTGCTGCATATACGCTGATCCATGTTGACGGTAACGAGTTGCTTTGGCTCGAGTATCCGAAAAATGTAAGCGAAGACTTCCAAAAAGAAGCAAAATTCGGGGAGCAGAGCCGTACGTTAAAAGTATCCTCATCTGCTCCGGCAGATCGCTTTGAGCTGGGGAGATATGTAAAAGATCCGGCGAGAGTCAGCATCACTGATATAGAAAATGCAGAGTATGACAGCAGTACGGGGATCGTGACATTAAAAGGAGATAAGAAGTCATTCACCTATACATATGATGTTGACGGCGAAGGCAAATGTCCTATGCTGGTAACAGTTTCCATTGAAAAGAAGTCCCCTGAGGAAGAGGCGGAAGAAAAAGCTGAAGCTGACAAAAAAGCAGCGCAGCCGGTCATTGATATGATCGCAGCGATCGGGAATGTGACAGTAAACAGCGACAGTGCTGTTGCAAAAGTAAGGAAAGCATATGATGCACTGACCGATGATCAGAAACGGTATGTGAATAATTACAAGAAGCTGACCGATGCGGAAAATCGTATTGCAGATCTGAAGAAGCAGGCGGACAAGGCAAAGAAAGTGTCTAAGATAAAGGCATCTTCAGTAAAAAAATTGAAAGTAAAAGCCGGAAAGAAAAAAGCTGCGGTGACATGGAAAGCCCCGGCTGTATCTGTTGATAAGTATGTGGTATACAGATCTACTAAAAAATCCTCTGGATTTAAAGCGATCAAAACGACAAAATCAAAAAAACTTACGGTCAAAAAGCTGAAGAGAAAGAAAACGTATTATTTCAAAGTCAGAGGGTATAAAAAGATTGACGGTAAAAAAGTATACACAAAATATAGTAAGACAGTTAAGGTAAAAATCAAATAATATCCATGTATTAAGGAGCCAATGAACGGGTGAGAGTATTCACAGTTTGTTGGCTCTGTTTTTGGATACATTTTTCATATTTAATTAAGTATCTGCTGAACCTTTTCGACAGAGACCCCGCATTTTTCCGCAATCTGATCAATAGGAGTGCCGGCCTGGGACAGTTTAAAGATAGTTCTGGTGCGGAATTCACCTAATTTAATGCCTTCATCCTTTTCTTCCTCCAATTTATCAGCAAAAATCTCATATAAAAGTTCATTTAAAGCATCACACATAGCAGCGCCCTCCTTCATCTGTTCCCGGTTAGCCCGGACAATTAAATTCATAACAGCTTGATAGTATAGATCCTGTTTTTTGTTTTCATATTTTTCGAGAATATCCTGAATTTCGGAATCAGGTTTTAAATCGTTTCTTAAGTTCTGCAGCCAGAAATTCTCTTCTTTAGTCAGTTCTTTGGTAATAATGATCTGAATTGGAAACTCATCGCCAATAAGGTAGTAGATGCCTTTAGCCTTCTTTGTGACTGTAAGATGCCGTGATCTCCTCAAATGATTTAGAAGTTTACGGGGGTAATGATTACACACGAATGTAATCGTTAATTCACCAGGGGATATTTCAGCAACTTTGTTAGTATCTGACTGGTATAGGCAGGTATAAGCGTAAACTTTGTAAAAATCGTTAATATTCAGAGAAGCATCCGGTGATTTGTATTCGATAATATTGTGTTTTCTGAAAATTTTTCCGATGTTTTTATGAATCGGTATATCGTCTGTTTTCTTAATGATCAGCACGTCTACCTGCAATGGTTTTTTACTGAGCAGGTGTTCTGATCTGATTTCTAAGGCATCAAGTTCGTCCTCAAACTCGATATGGAGGACAGCAACAAAAGCAGGATGCCATTGTAATTGGCCATCTGTCATAAGTTTCTCCTTTCAGTATAATACAAAATCGGTTTTCGCTGCAATAAGATAATGAAAGTTTGTTGGAAGCTGTTGGCTGATTTGCCATAAAATATATAGATTTTCAGATGTTTACAAGTATAGAGGAAAGCATAGGAAAAAGCAAGAGTATATTTGATAAACTGTCTCCCATATTTGAATAATAAGGGAAAAGGCAACCGGAATAAGGCGGGATTCGGGGTTCAGAGCTTTAAGACGAAGGTAAAATGATTTTATGAAAAGTTAAATCATATAAACATATAGATAATTAAAATAAATAGAGAGGTTTATGGATTATATCGATTGGACAGAGCGGTAGGGGGGGGGGTACAATAAAGTGGATACATAATA
>CATLEM010000009.1 GCA_949916155.1 uncultured Dorea sp. | reverse complement strand
ATGATGCTGTTGCGTCAAATGAAGATGTATTGAGTATATCGAAACGATTAATTGAGAAGAATAAGGAATCTTATGAGGTGCTTGCAAAATGATAAAGCTGACAAAAGAACAGATTCTATTGCTTCATGCTCAGTTAATAGAGACTACCGGAGGAAGCGATGGGATTAGGGACATGGGTCTGTTTGAATCTGCATTAGAAAGTCCTTTCCAATCTTATGGTGGAGAAGAATTATACCAAGCATACAGGCAAAGGCAGCGAGATTTTGTTATGACTGGTTAAAAATCATGCAATGACAGATGGCAATAAAAGACTGGGGTGCCATACTATGTTAGTCTTTCTGGCATTAAATGGTTATGAGATGGAATATACACAGAAAGAACTATCAGATTTAGTCTTAGATGTAGCGGCGGACAGAAGAAAAATCGGAATTATAAATATTGAAAAATCAGAGCCAGAGGAGGTATTTCCATGGAATATAATGAAAAAAATATTGTATCTGAGAATATTATCATCGAAAAGGCAGTGCCGGAAGATGTCGAAGAACTGCTCTGTTTCCTGAAAGCCATCGGAGGGGAAACTGATAATCTCACCTTTGGGGCAGAAGGATTTCCTGCAACGCTGGAAGAAGAACGGGCTTATCTCGAATCTCTTAAATGCTCCGCTTCTTCTGCCATGTATGTTGCCAAAAAGAATGGGAAAATTGTTGGAAATGCACATTTTACTGGAATGACTCGGGAACGGTTAAGGCACAGGGGATCTATCGGCATTTCTGTACTAAAGTTGGAATGGGGACAGGGAATCGGAAGCAGGCTTCTTAGAACGGTTATAGATTTCGCTAAGGATACAGCACATGTGGAAATTATCTCTTTGGAGGTCAAAAGTGACAATGTACGGGCAATCAAATTGTATAAAAAATTCGGGTTTGAGCGTATCGGACACTTTAAAGGTTTTCTTAAGATAGACGGGGAATATGCTGATTTTGAGTTAATGAATCTGTATCTTGTTCAAAAGAAGGTTTCAGTGTAGTATAGTCTTAAATACCTTTCTGTTTCACTGAGGATGCTTTTAACATATACAAAAAAACTGGATAATGTATATCACAGTCAAAATAGGCAATTTATTTGTCAAAATATCTCTTGAATAATTATGCATTGCAATGCTGCTAAAGGAGCTTGGTGATTTTATTATACTAAAGTGAAGATTGACTGTAAAGCACGGCGACAGAGGATTTGTTGTCAATTGACCGGCAGAAGTTATTGTTCATACAGGACTTTGCATTTACTGCAAAGTCCGTAAGAAAATGATTCAGGAAGGTGATTTTTGATGCACTGGATATTCCTCCCAAAAAGTGCTACAATATAAACTGCCTGAAAGATAAAGGCACCAACTGCAGGAAAATAAAGACAAAAAGAAGGAGGCATATCTTTGATGAAGATAGAAATTGACACCCACTCTCACACCCTTGTCAGCGGCCACGCCTACAACACGCTCCGGGAGATGGCGCATATGGCGGCGGAGAAGAGATTTAAAGGTCTGGCGATCACGGAGCATGCGCCGAAGATGCCGGGGAGCGTGGGACTTTATTATTTTCAGAACCTGCGGATCGTTCCGAGAGAGATGTATGGCATCTCGCTTCTTCTTGGTGTGGAACTTAATATTATGGACGCAGAAGGTACGATCGATCTGCCGGATCATGTAGTGGAGGGGCTGGATATCTCTATCGCAAGCGTCCACACGCCATGTTTTGCCGGGGAGCGGACAAAAGAAGTAATCACGCAGGCATATGTGAGCACGATGAAGAAAGACTGCGTGGATATCATCGGGCATCCGGACGACGGGCGTTTCCCGGTGAATTATGACCGGCTTGTCAGGACTGCGAAAGAAACGGGGACTCTGCTGGAGGTGAACAATACATCCTTAAGTCCTGTAGGGTTCAGAGCGAATACGAAAGACAATGTAAAGGAGATGCTTGAATACTGTAAAAAATACGAGGCTATGGTGGTGCTTGGGACGGACGCGCATGTGGACACGGCGATCGGGGAATACCAGTACGCGATGGAGGCACTTAAGGAGACGGATTTCCCGGAGGAGTTAGTAGCCAATACTTCCCTTGAGAAGCTTCGCGCCTGCCTGAAGCGCAGCAGATAGTTGCGATGGATCTGCGGAGGCTGCTGCGAACGGAGCGGACAGTAATTAGTTGCCAGTATAATCAATGTATTGGCAAAAAAATATGGACTTCATAAATTTAGTGTGTTAAAATATAACCGTAATAAGCCGTTACAAAAGGAGATTTCTGATATGAGTAAAAAGATTAGGACCGAGGCAGTAGATTATCTCTTTAGTGCAGTATTAAGTTTGAAGGATAAAGAAGAGTGTTATACATTTTTTGAGGATATCTGTACGATCAATGAGCTTCTTTCTTTATCCCAGAGGTTTGAGGTGGCGAAGATGCTTAGAGAACATAGGACATACTTAGAGATTGCAGAAAAGACGGGCGCATCCACCGCGACCATCAGCCGTGTCAACCGTTCGTTAAATTATGGCAATGACGGCTATGACATGGTATTTGAGCGGATTAACCAGTAGGAAATGATAAAAATTATACAAAAAAAGAAATAAGAACCGTGATTCTTATTTCTTCTTTTTTTCTTTGCGGTTTTCTTTTGTGTCAAATTCATCAATGAGCTTCTGCATCAGAAGCTTTTTTACATAGATGTCAAAGCTTAAGCTGCAGATAAAGGCGAAGAGCTGTAAGTAATCCTGATCTTCTTCGGGCGCGTCGGTAAAGCACTCGCCGGCATCCTTAAGCGACCGGGCGATATCCTTGGTGACGACGCTGATCCGTGACTTCTCAAGCTCTAATACTTCATCATAGATGAAAGTCATATCCAGGCCGCCATCCCCCTTAAAATATTTATCCGTGATGGGGGACAATAAGGTCTCAATATCCCGGATGGATAATATATTTTTAAAATAATAGATAAAGATCATGATCAGCACATGCTCTTTGGAATACTTCTTCTTCACTGGAGGCGGAAGAAGGTTATTCTTCGCATAGTTGTTGATCATCGTCTTGGTCAGGACCTTGTCATCCTCGTACCGCTTGCTTGAGCGCATATGCTCGTCCATAAAGGTAGTGACCTGGTCCATGTACAGATCAATGTTCGGGATATCTTCCGGCTTCACGTAATTGATCTGTGAAATATTGGCAAGTATGCTCCTTAGCATATCCTTTGTATCTGTAATCATATAATTATCACCTCAATGTAATCATTATATAGTATTCAAAACTAGATGACAACAGTAAAAATAAAGAAAATATTAAATATCCGGACATCGGATTGACATTTTCATATCAGGTGATAAAATATAGTTCGCGACCGAACAGTTTTGAGATGAATGATTCGGGGCTGAACAGATTTCACGAAAAGAGGTGTAAGGATGGAGCATAAAACGCGGGCCATCGGGCCGGAGATACACATGCTGGACCATATGATCACGAAGATCTTAGCGTGCCATGTCCGGGCGGCAGGCATCGATGAGATCACGCTGATGCACGGCTGGATCATGCGGTATCTCTACGAGAACCGGGAGAGCGATATCTTCCAGAAGGACATCGAGAAGACCTTTTCCATCGGAAGATCCACGGTGACGGGCATCATACAGATCCTTGAGAAGAAGGGCTATGTAAAGCGGGAGTTCGTGGAGCACGACGCGCGGCTTAAGAAAGTGATGCTGACCGGGAAGGGAAAGGAAAGCCATGAAAGTATGGAACTTCTGATCAAAAAAATGGATGGTATGCTCGAGGAGGGCATTTCCGAGGATGAGCTTAAGACATTTTTCAATGTGACGGAAAAGATCAGAGAAAATCTGGAAAAACAAAAATACGAGAGCAGGAAAGGAGGATCAGCATGCTCAGAACACTGTTAAAAGAAGTAAAAGAATATAAGCGGGCATCCATCGCGACCCCTATCAGCATGATCTTTGAGGTGGCCATGGAGATGGTGATTCCATTTCTTATGGCATCCATCATCGATGACGGCGTGAATGCGGGGAATATGGCGCATATCTATAAAGTGGGCGCGGTCATGATCGCGGCGGCGCTTTTGGGGCTCTTGGCGGGGCTTTTGGGCGGGCGGTACGGCGCGAAGGCATCTGCCGGGTTTGCGAAAAACCTGCGGGAGGCGATGTTTAACAATATCCAGACTTATTCCTTTGCGAATATTGATAAATTCAGCACGGCGGGGCTGGTGACCCGTCTGACTACCGATGTGACAAATATCCAGATGGCGTACCAGATGACTCTACGGATGTTCATGCGGGCGCCGGCGAGCCTCCTGTGCGCGATGGCGATCGCGTTTACCATCAATGCCAGGCTTGCCAGCATCTACCTGATCGCCGTGTGCATCCTGGGTGTGCTGCTTTTCTTCATCATCCGCCATGCCACCCGGTACTTCATGATGGCATTTCCCAAGTACGATGCGTTAAATGCGTCCGTGCAGGAGAATGTATCGGCGATCCGCGTGGTAAAAGCTTATGTGCGGGAAGAACATGAGACGGATAAATTCAAGGAAGCCAGCCAGAATATCTATGACATCTTCGTGAAAGCGGAGAAGAATGTGATCGTGAATGCGCCGCTGATGCAGACGACCGTGTACACCTGTATCCTGCTGATCAGCTGGCTGGGGGCGAAGATGATCGTGTCCGCGGAGCTTACCACCGGGCAGATGATGAGCCTTCTTGCCTACTGCATGAATATCCTGATGAGCCTGATGATGCTGTCCATGGTATTTGTCATGATCTCCATGAGTACGGCCAGCGTCAGGCGTATCGCCGAGGTGCTTGACGAGAAGAGCACGCTTGACAATCCGGAAAATCCGGTGACGGAAGTGGCGGACGGAAGCGTGGAGTTTAAACATGTGGATTTCGCTTACCATAAGGACAGCGCCCGGCCGGTGTTAAAAGATATCAACCTTAAGATCCGTTCCGGCGAGACCATCGGGATCATCGGCGGGACAGGAAGCGCCAAGACCAGTCTGGTCAACCTGATCAGCCGCCTCTATGATGTGACGGAGGGCGAAGTGAAGGTGGGCGGCCGGAATGTCAAAGACTACGATATGGAGGCGCTGAGAAACCAGGTGTCGGTGGTTCTGCAAAGCAATGTGCTGTTCTCAGGAACGATTTTTGAGAACCTCCGGTGGGGGGATAAGGAAGCCACGGACAAGGAGTGTATGGAAGCGTGCCGTCTCGCCTGCGCCGACGAGTTTATCCAGAGATTCCCGGAAGGGTATGATACCCGTATCGAGCAGGGCGGAAGCAATGTATCCGGCGGGCAGAAGCAGCGGCTGTGCATCGCGAGAGCGCTGCTTAAGAAGCCGAAGGTACTGATCTTAGACGACAGCACAAGCGCGGTGGATACGGCGACGGACGCCAAGATCCGGCGGGCGTTCAGGGAAGAGATTCCGGATACGACGAAATTTATCATCGCCCAGAGGATCTCAAGCGTTCAGGACGCGGACCGTATCATCGTCATGGAGGAAGGGCGCGTGGACGGCTTCGGCACCCACGAAGAACTTCTTAAGAATAATGAGATCTACCGCGAGGTCTATGAGTCCCAGACCCAGGGCGGCGGAGATTTTGATGAAAAGGCGGGTGAGTAAAAGATGACAGAGAGAAAAGAAAATCAGATGCCTGCCGGCAGGATGCACAGAGGCAGGATGCGGGGGGCAAAGCCCCAGGTGAAAAATCCCGGGAAGATCATCAAGCGGTTGATGGGCTATGTGTTCAAAAGGTACGGCTTTTTGTACTCGGTCGTCATCGTCCTGATCTTTATCGGAGTCCTGGCGAATGTACAGGGGACGATGTTTACGAAAAATCTGATCGACGAGTACATCACGCCTTTCCTTCTGACGGACAATCCGGATTTCGCGCCTTTAGCCCGGGCGATTGGGCGGGTGGCGGTATTCTACGCGGTGGGCGTTATCTCCGTCTACGCGTACAACCGGATCATGGTGAACATCACCCAGGGAACCCAGCGGGAGCTGAGGAATGAGCTGTTCGCCCATATGCAGAAGCTTCCGGTGAAATACTTTGACACTCATGCTCACGGGGACATTATGTCTATCTATACCAACGATATCGATACCCTGCGTCAGATGATCAGCCAGAGCATCCCCCAGATCATCAACAGCGGCGTGACGATCGTCAGCGTATTTGTCAGCATGCTGATCTTAAATATCCCGCTGACTCTGGTGACGCTTCTGATGGTGGGCGTTATGCTGTTCTGCACAAAGCAGGCGACGGGCCAGAGCGGGAAATATTTTATTGAGCAGCAGATCAATATCGGGGCGCTGAACGGCCATATCGAGGAGATGATGAACGGCCAGAAGGTGGTCAAGGTGTTCTGCCACGAGGAGGAGAGCAAGAAGGAATTTAAGGAGCTTAACGACCGGCTCTTTGTGAGTGCGGATAAGGCCAATACTTTTGCCAATTTCTTAGGGCCGATCAACGCCCAGTTAGGCAATGTGAGCTACGTGGTCTGCGCCATCGTCGGCGGGGTGCTGGCGCTTAACGGCGTCGGCGGGTTTACTCTCGGGGGGCTTGCCAGCTTCCTTACATTTAACAAGAGCTTCAGTATGCCCATCAACCAGATCAGCCAGCAGCTTAACGCGGTCATTATGGCCATGGCGGGCGCGGACCGTATCTTTAAGCTTCTGGATGAAGAGGTGGAAGTGGATAATGGCTATGTGACGCTGGTGAACGTGAAAGAGGAAGATGGGAAGCTTACGGAGAGCACCGGGCGGACCGGACGTTGGGCATGGAAGCATGTCCATCAGGCGGATAAGAGCGTGGATTACGTGGAGGTAAAGGGCGACGTGGTGTTCGACGGCGTGGACTTTGGCTACAATGACGACAAGATCGTCCTCCACGATGTGAAGCTGTTCGCCGAGCCGGGGCAGAAGATTGCGTTCGTCGGCTCCACCGGCGCGGGAAAGACGACGATCACCAACCTGATCAACCGGTTTTATGATATCCAGGACGGGAAGATCCGCTATGACGGCATCAATGTGAATAAGATCAAAAAGGCGGACTTAAGGCGGTCCCTGGGGATTGTTTTACAGGATACCCATCTCTTTACCGGGACGGTGCGGGAGAATATCCGGTTCGGGAAGCTTAATGCCACGGATGAAGAGGTGGTGGCTGCGGCGAAGCTCGCCAACGCGGACGGATTTATCAGAAGGCTTCCTGACGGGTATGATACGATGCTGACCGGGGACGGGGCAAACTTAAGCCAGGGCCAAAGACAGCTCCTTGCCATCGCCAGGGCGGCGGTTGCGGACCCGCCGGTACTGATCCTTGATGAGGCTACAAGCTCCATCGATACCAGGACTGAGCGGATCGTCCAGGACGGCATGGATAAGCTGATGAAAGGGAGGACGACGTTCGTCATCGCCCACAGGCTTTCCACCGTGCGCAACTCAGACTGCATCATGGTGCTCGAACAGGGCAGGATCATCGAGCGTGGCACTCACGACCAGCTCATCGAGGAAAAAGGAAAATATTATCAGCTTTATACCGGAAATTCCATCAGCGCGTAAGCGGTGGATCACAGGCAGGGGAAAGAATGAGAAATCAGGAAATCCCCTGTCTGTTTTTTAATTTACAAGAGATACGGGACATGGTAAAATAAAAAGATAAAAGACACAACGAAAGGAAGCAACAGACTTGGGAACTTACGATACGTTAAATGATAAACAGCAGGAGGCAGTATACTATACAGACGGGCCGCTTCTCATCCTTGCAGGAGCAGGTTCGGGAAAGACGAGAGTGCTTACCCACAGAGTGGCTTATCTGATTGAGGAGCGGGGGATCAATCCATGGAATATCCTTGCTATCACATTTACGAATAAAGCGGCAGGAGAGATGAGAGACAGGGTGGATAATCTTGTGGAATACGGTTCGGAAAGTGTCTGGGTGAGTACGTTCCATTCCATGTGCGTGCGTATCTTAAGGCGGCATATCGGGCTTTTGGGCTATGATACGAACTTTACCATCTATGATGCAGATGATCAGAAGACATTGATGAGGGATGTGTGCAAACTTCTTAATATTGACACGAAGCGGTTCCGGGAGAGAACACTGATAAGCGCTGTCTCTTCCGCGAAAAATGAGTTTATCACGGCGGAGGAGTATAGGCAGCAGGCGGGCGGAGATTACATGCTGAAGCGGCAGGCAGATGTGTACGAAGAGTATGAAAAGCAGCTTCGTGCAAACAATGCATTGGATTTTGATGATCTTTTGGTGAAGACGGTTCAGTTATTTCAGACTCAGGCAGATGTACTTGAATATTATCAAAACCGTTTCCGGTATATCATGGTCGACGAGTATCAGGATACGAACACGGTACAGTTCGAGCTGGTAAGACTGCTCGCGTCAAAGTACCGGAATCTCTGCGTGGTGGGAGATGATGATCAGTCTATCTATAAGTTCAGGGGGGCGAATATAAAAAATATCCTGAATTTCGAAGAATTTTTTCCGGACGCAAAGGTGGTCAGACTGGAGCAGAATTACCGCTCCACAGGAAATATCCTGAATGTTGCCAATGCGGTTATCCGCAATAATAACGGGAGAAAGGAAAAGACACTTTGGACGGATAACGGCGAAGGAGAAAAGATCAGGCTCAGACAGTTTGATACGGCTTATGATGAGGCCGAATATATCGTTTCTGATATAAAGAAAGATGTAGATAACGGAGATTGTACATATAATAGTCATGCAGTTCTCTACCGCACTAATGCCCAGTCCCGTATGCTGGAGGAAAAGCTGGTGACTGCCAATGTACCTTATAAGATCGTGGGCGGAGTGAACTTTTATGCCAGACGGGAGATCAAGGATCTTCTTGCTTATCTGAAGACTGTAGATAACGGCAGGGATGACCTGTCTGTCCGCCGGATCGTCAATGTGCCCAGACGGGGAATCGGGCTTACGAGTATTAACCGGGTGCAGGAATATGCAGCTTCCCGTGAGATCGGGTTTTATGACGCGCTTCAGGGGGCTGATCTGATCCCGGGGATTGGGCGCGGGGTGAAAAAGTTGGAATCCTTTGTGGCGCTGATCGAGCATTTTAAAGCAGATGCAAAAGAGATGGGCATTGCAGACTTGATGGACGAGATCATCGAAGAGACGGGCTATGTGGAGAGTCTTGAGGCGGAGGATTCGGAGGACGCCGAGGCAAGGATAGAGAATATTGACGAGCTGCGCAGTAAGATCGCTGCTTATGAAGAACTGTGCGAAGAGCAGGATGAGCCGGCGACTCTGAGCGGATTCTTAGAGGAAGTGGCTCTTGTGGCAGATATTGACAGTCTGGATGAGAGTACGGATTATGTAGTGCTTATGACCCTTCACAGTGCAAAAGGTCTGGAATTTCCCCGGGTGTACCTTGCGGGTATGGAGGACGGACTCTTCCCTAGTTATATGTCGGTAACGGCGGAAGATATGGAAGAACTTGAAGAAGAGCGCCGCCTGTGTTATGTAGGCATTACCAGAGCGGAGGAAAGACTTACCTTTACCTGTGCCAGAAAGAGAATGGTGCGGGGCGAGGTACAGTATAACAGGATGTCCCGTTTTATTAAAGAGGTCCCCGCAGAGCTTATGTCTGCCGGCGAGGTATTTAAAAAAGAGGAGAAAAAGGTGCCGGATCAGACAGGATTTGAATCAGCCAAGCAGGCAGCGGTAAGACAGGCAAGGCAGGCATTTAAAACCCGTGCATTTGCGGCGCAGAAACCGGTCAGGCAGTTTGGAAAGTTGTCGGAAGGCGGCCTGTCGTATGGAGTTGGCGACCGGGTGCGCCATATCAAGTTTGGAGAGGGTATGGTAGCAAATATCATAGAGGGCGGACGAGACTATGAAGTTACCGTGGATTTTGACGGAGCCGGAAGGAAGAAGATGTTCGCCGGATTTGCAAAGCTTGAAAAGATATAAAAAATAGATGTAACTAAAGGGGTGAGAGGATGACAGAAAGCAGAGAACACAATATCCATATGGAGATTGCCATGGGTCTGAGCCAGGATTATGTGATTGTTTATCTGGTAGACTATAACAGCGGCAGGTTTATGAATTTCCGTATGAGTGAAGAGCGCAGGGCAGTATTCGGTGAGTTTTTGCAGGGAGAAGATTTTCGGAAAGCGATGTATACTTATGTGGAGGCTCTTGTCTATGGACCGGATAAGGAGATGGTGCTTCGTATGACTAACTATGCATGTGTCAGGGAAAAACTTCTGAAACAGTCATTCTATTCGGTGAATTACCGGATCCTGCGGGATGGGAAGTTTCAGTATTTCCAGATACGGATAGCACGGATCGGGGAAGCCGGGGAGGCTGATAGGGTAGTTGTAGGGTTCAGAAGCCTGGATGAAGATACGAGACATGATCTGGCGCGCAAAAATGAGATTGAGGAGGCTTATGAGATCATCTCCGGCCTTAGCAGTGATTATAACTTTATCTCTCTTTTTAATCCGGACGACGGGCGGATGAGTATCTATAAGGCGGATTCTTCGATGGAGATCAAGACGACGCTGGCGCAGCATGAGCGGTATCAGGATGCGGTGGATGCCTACACAGAGTATGTCTCCGAGGAAGATAAGGAGCGGTGGAGAGAATTGACACTTCTTGAGAATATACGGCGGGAACTTGCAGATAAGCAGTGTTATGATATCAACATCCGGAACAATGTAAACGGAGAGAAAAATTATATCCAGTTCCGTTTTGCTAAGGTGGAGGATGAACAGTTCGGAAGCCGTGTTGTCATCGCCAAGAGGATCATCACGGATATTGTGGAAAATGAGATGAAACAGCAGCAGATCCTGGCGGATGCATTGGAGAGGGCGGAGCGCGCCAGCAGATCAAAGAGTACATTTTTGTCCAATATGTCTCATGACATCCGTACGCCTATGAACGCGATCATCGGCTTTACGTCTCTTGCAAGCGCACATCTCGACAACCAGGAGAGAGTGAAGGATTATCTGGCAAAGATTATGTCTTCCAGCAATCATCTGCTGTCATTGATCAATGACGTGCTTGAGATGAGCCGTATCGAGAGCGGGAAACTCCACTTAAATGAAGCCGAATGCAATCTGTCAGAGGTGATGCATGAGCTGCGGAATATCCTTCAGGTTGACGTGAGAGAGAAAAAGCTTGATTTTTCCATCGACACGGTGGATGTATTTGATGAGAATGTTATTTGTGACCGCCTGCGGTTAAATCAGGTACTTCTCAATCTTCTCGGCAATGCTATTAAGTTTACCAAGCCGGGGGGGAGTGTGAGCGTTCGGATCATGGAGAAAGAGGGCGGTACGAAGGAGCGTACTCTCTATGAGATACGGGTTAAAGACAGCGGGATCGGTATGAGCGAAGAATTTGTCAGACGTATCTTTGAGCCTTTTGAGAGGGAGAAGACTACGACGGTAAGCGGGATACAGGGAACCGGACTCGGGATGCCGATCACGAAGAATATCGTGGAGGCCATGGGCGGGACTATAGAGGTCTACAGCAGACAGAATGAAGGTACTGAGTTTATCGTTACCGTACCGTTTAAGCTGGCAGAAACGGCAGAGAGGGACATTCGGATCGCAGAGCTTAAAGATATCCATGTTCTGGTGGTGGACGATGATTTCAATACATGTGACAGTGTGACACAGATGCTCATGGAGATCGGCATGCGGGCGGACTGGACGCTGAATGGAAAAGAAGCGCTGCTTCGGACTAAGCAGGCAGTAAGACGCCACGATGAATACAAAGTGTATATCATCGACTGGCTGATGCCGGATATGAGCGGTGTAGAGGTGGCAAAGCAGATCCGCAGCGAGGTCGGGGAGGATGTTCCGATCATCGTACTCACAGCTTATGACTGGGCCGATATCGAGGAGGAGGCAAAGGAGGCAGGTGTCAGTGCGTTCTGCAGCAAGCCGTTATTTATCTCTGAGTTTATCCGGTGTCTTATGCAGGTACTCAATCTTGAGACAGTGGAAAAGAAGACTCATCTTTCGTCCGGGGAAAGTGAGATGAGCGGAAGAATCCTTCTTGTAGAAGATAATGAACTGAACCGGGAGATTGCCACGGAGATCCTTAAGGAAGCCGGGTTTGAGATTGAGGAGGCGGATAACGGTCAGAAAGCTGTAGAGATGGTGGAGGCCTCTAAGCCGGGATATTACCGGCTTATTCTGATGGATGTGCAGATGCCGGTCATGGACGGTTATGAAGCCACAAGAACCATTAGAAGTTTTCCTGATAAAGAGCTTGCCAGAGTGCCGATCGTTGCGATGACAGCCAACGCGTTCGATGAGGATAAGAAAAAAGCTTTTGAGTGCGGAATGAATTCCCATATAGCGAAGCCGGTGGATATGGAAGTCCTGTTTGATACACTTAGAAGGATACTGTGATCGATGAAGATGATAAAAACCGGAGCCTGTCATCTGACAAGCTCCGGATATTTTTCTTTGTTTCTCCGCTTGCAATCATACATTATCTCGTCCGCTTCATGAAGGATGCCCTCGAGGGTGATATCTTTTTCTCTCCCGGTGACCTGCACGATACCATAACTGAAGCTGCACTGGTAATCGCTGTATCTTTCAGACTGGAATCTTTTTAAGATCTCGTCCATCTTGCGGTCCATCAGTTCTCCGATGCAGCCAGTGAGGACGAGACAGAATTCATCCCCTCCGATACGGGCAAATGTATCGCCGTTGCGGAAGCTGCTCCTTATGATTTCTACGAAATTCTGGATATAAATATCTCCCTCCAGATGCCCGAATTTATCATTGACATATTTAAGCCCGTCCAGATCCAGGTAACAGAGTGTTGCTTCGCGGCGTTCACTAATGATGCTTTCCATATATTCCTTGAAAAACAGCCGGTTTTTAATCCCTGTGCCGGGGTCATGGTATGCCTTGCTGGTCAGATTATGGGCTGTTCGCTTTTCGCTCGTAATATCCACGATAATGTGCACCAGAGAATTGTGTTCCTTCCAGTCTATGGGGAATGAAGTGACGCGGTAGTATGTATCATTTTCATCCCCGTTGCCGCTGGCGATCTCCCGTACGCTGTACTGTTCTGAGGCTTCCCAGTTCAGCAGATCGGATTTGAAGGCGAGACGGTGCTGGCATGTCTGACAGAAAGTCTCATCTACTGCTACACCGTGTTTTTTCTTGTTGCAGTAAAGTACCTCCTTCGTATCCAGATCAACGATAAGAAGCCATTCATTCCGCTTGCTCAGCATCTCTACGAGTAGTTCATTATAACTTTCAAGCATTTCAGCGTGGTGCTTTATCTTCCGCACTTCTTCCTCGCGCTGCGTCAGAGCCGTTAATTTTTGCTGGATAATACGGAGATTCTTATATAGTGCATTATCTTCCAAAGGGATATCCGCAGACAGCTCTCCCTTTGCCAGTGCAGCAGTACAGGCAGTTAACTGATCCGCGGCAGTTTCAAGCTTCATCAGCATGTTTCCCAGCTGCCGGTAAGGTTCGTCCAGTTCATTGATATCAAAATGTCCTGTACAGGAACCGCTGAGTATGTTTTTAAGATAGATAGACAAAAGTTCACAATTTTTATCGTTCATGTATTGTTGACACCTCGAATTTTTTTCATTTTCCATTTTAGCACAATTAGAAATCACTTACAATAAAAAATGAATGTTTGGTGCGGCTGCGGGACAAAAGTTTTTTAATTATTCCATTTTTACTGTACCTGTGTTATAATTCACCTAGGTATGTGACGTACTGGGACAATAGATATAAGGAGCGGAAATGCTTATGAAAAGGGTATTATTAAAGCTTAGCGGGGAAGCGCTTGCGGGAGAGAAGAAGACTGGTTTTGACGAGGCGACCTGTCTCGGTGTGGCTGCCCAGGTGAAGGAAATTGCAGACAGTGGGGTTCAGGTAGCCATAGTCACCGGAGGCGGCAACTTCTGGAGAGGCAGGACAAGCGAGATGATCGACCGGGTGAAGGCAGATCAGATCGGTATGCTGGCGACAGTGATGAACTGTATCTATGTGTCGGATATATTCCGGTATGCGGGGATGAAGACAGAGGTATTCACTCCCTTCGTATGCGGGGCATTTACTTCGCTGTTTTCTAAGGATGCGGCTGTCCGTGCGCTTGATGAAGGAAAAGTGATCTTTTTTGCAGGAGGGACGGGACATCCGTATTTTTCCACGGATACCGGCGCGGTGCTCCGTGCCATCGAGATCGAGGCGGATGCGATGCTTCTTGCCAAGGCTATAGACGGAATCTATGACAGTGATCCGAAGGTGAATCCGGAAGCGAAGAAATATGATGAGATATCTATTCAGGAGATCATAGATAAGAAGCTTATGGCAGTGGATCTGACGGCTTCCATCATGTGTCTTGAGAACAAGATGCCTATGCTGGTGTTCGGGCTGAATGAAGAAAACAGTATTGTTAATACTATGTCAGGGACATTTACGGGAACGAAAGTGACTGTATCATAAGGAGGAAAGAAAGATGAATGAGAAACTGAAAGTTTACGAAGAGAAGATGACGAAGACGATGGCGAACCTTGACGGAGAACTTGGGGCGATCCGTGCGGGGCGTGCGAATCCTAACGTGCTGAACAGGATCATGGTGGATTATTACGGAACACCGACACCGATCCAGCAGGTTGCCAATGTATCTGTCCCTGAAGCGCGTATGATTCAGATCCAGCCATGGGACAAGACGATGATCAAGGCGATCACCAAGGCGATCCAGACTTCTGATCTGGGGATCAACCCGAACAATGACGGTTCCGTGATCCGTCTTATCTTCCCGGAGCTTACAGAGGAACGCAGAAAAGAGCTGGTTAAGGATGTGAAGAAGAAAGGCGAGGCTGCCAAAGTTGCCATCCGCAATATCCGGCGCGACGGCAATGATTCCCTGAAGAAGCTTAAAGGCAGCGACATATCTGAGGATGAGATCAAGGATATGGAAGACGATCTTCAGAAGATGACGGATAAGTTTGTCAAAGAGGTAGATAAAGCAGTAGAAGTTAAGTCTAAAGAAGTGATGACGGTTTAGGCCGTTTGGTTAGATCAAGGAAGCAGATGAGTGTTTGTGCGGCGTAACGCACAGTGTGGGGGACAGGCGCTTACGAAAAGGGTCTGTCCTTCTATGTAGACATATAAGGACCGGCGGGAAGCTTTCGGATGCTGCCGGTATAAAAAGGAGATTGACAATGAATATTCCGCAGCATGTTGCGATCATATTAGATGGAAACGGGCGGTGGGCGAAATCTAAAGGGATGCCCCGCAATTACGGCCACGCCCAGGGGAGCAAGAATGTCGAGAAGATCTGCGAGGAAGCATGGCGCATGGGGATAAAGTATCTGACGGTCTATGCATTTTCCACGGAAAACTGGAACCGGCCGAAAGACGAAGTAGATGCGCTGATGAAGCTCCTTCGGAATTATATGAAGACCTGTCTTAAGACGGCGAAGAAAAATGATATGAAGATCCGGGTCATTGGTGATCTTAGAAAGCTTGATGAAGATATCCGCAGCAGGATCGCGGAACTCGAGGAAGCAACCAAAGATAATGGCGGTCTTAATTTTCAGATCGCTATCAATTACGGCAGCCGGGACGAGATCATACGGGGCGTAAAAAAGCTGGCGGCAGACTGTGCAGCAGGTAAGCTTCAGGCAGAAGATATCGATGATCAGATATTTGAGTGTTACCTTGATACCCATGATATCCCGGATCCGGACCTGATGATCCGGACCAGCGGAGAACTTCGCCTTTCAAACTTTCTGCTCTGGCAGCTTGCCTATACAGAGTTTTATTTTACGGATGTTCTGTGGCCGGATTTTTCAAAAGAGGAACTTTTGAAAGCCATTGAACATTATAATGCCAGAGACAGACGTTACGGCGGCGTGAAGGAGGGGCAGGAAGATGTTTAAAACCAGGCTTCTCAGCGGGATCGTGCTGGTTATCGTGCTGATCGCCACAGTAGGTCTCGGAGAGAATGTATTATTTGCGGTACTTGGAATTATCAGTTTAATTGGCCTGTCTGAATTATATAAAGTGGTGGGCGTGCATAATAAAGTATTAGGGTATGCCGGGTATGCCGGGGCGGCGGCTTATTATGCCCTCCTTTTCGCGGGACGCATGGAGCATGTGACCATGCTTTTTATCCTGTTCCTTGTACTTTTGATGGCTGTCTATGTGTTTGGGTTCCCGGCGTTTAAGTCAGAGCAGGTGATGACGGTTTTCTTCGGCCTGTTCTATGTGGCGGTGATGCTGTCCTATGTCTGGCAGACAAGAGAGCTTCCCGGCGGCGGGACAGCAGTATGGCTTATATTCTTAAGTTCCTGGGGGTGCGACACCTGTGCCTACTGTGTGGGCGTGCTCATCGGAAAGCATAAGATGGCGCCGAAGCTGAGCCCGAAAAAATCAGTGGAAGGCGGTATCGGCGGTATCCTGGGGGCGGCACTTCTCGGCGCGCTGTTTGCTCTTGCTATGGGCAGATGGGGCGGCGCGGATACGAACCCGCTGTACTATGCCGTTATCTGCGGTGCAGGCGGTATGATCTCCCAGGTGGGGGACTTAGCGGCATCGGCAATTAAGAGAAACCATGAGATCAAAGATTATGGCAGGCTGATTCCGGGGCATGGAGGTATCCTTGACCGGTTTGACAGCGTGATATTCACGGCGCCGGTTATCTATTATCTGGCAGCGTGGCTTATCTGATGTATACGGTAACGGACGCAAGCAGGTCAGTATTAACTGAAACAGGAGAGATGAATCATATGAAGACAATAGCTATCTTAGGCTCCACCGGTTCTATAGGGACCCAGACGCTGGAGGTTGTGCGGGATAATGGGGAGATTAAAGTCTCCGGAATCGCTGCGGGAAGCAATATCGCCCTTCTTGAAGAGCAGATCCGTGAGTTTCATCCGAAGAAGGCGGCGGTCTGGTCTGAGGAGAAGGCAAAAGAACTGCGCGTGAAGATCGCGGATACAGATACAGAGGTTTTATCCGGTATGGATGGCCTTATCGGGATCGCGGTCATGGAAGAGACGCAGATACTGGTGACGGCGATCGTCGGGATGATCGGAATACGCCCTACTATAGAAGCGATAAAGGCGGGGAAGGATATCGCCCTTGCCAATAAAGAGACGCTGGTGACGGCGGGGCATCTGATCATGCCGCTGGCGGCAGAAAAGAATGTGTCCATCCTCCCGGTGGACAGCGAGCACAGCGCGATCTTTCAGTCGCTTCAGGGGAATGACAGAGGCGCTGTAAAGAAGATACTTTTGACGGCATCCGGCGGTCCTTTCCGGGGGAAAAAGCAGGAGGAACTTTTAGAGATTCGGCCAGAGGATGCATTAAAGCACCCCAACTGGTCTATGGGGGCCAAGATTACCGTAGACTCTTCTACCATGGTCAATAAAGGTCTTGAAGTTATCGAGGCAAAATGGCTCTTTGACGTGGATGTGGATGACGTGCAGGTAGTCGTGCAGCCCCAGAGTATCATCCATTCCATGGTGGAGTATGCAGACGGCGCAGTGATCGCACAGCTCGGTACGCCGGATATGAAGCTTCCGATCCAGTATGCCCTCTATTATCCGGAGAGAAGATATCTTCCGGGGAAGAGACTGGACTTTTGGAGTATCGGGAAGCTTGACTTTGAAAAGCCCGATATGGATACATTTTACGGGCTTAAGCTTGCCTATGAGGCAGGGCGGGCGGGCGGTTCGCTTCCTACAGTGTTCAATGCGGCAAATGAACTTGCAGTCAGTATGTTTTTAAAACGGGAGGCGAAGTACTTGGAGATCGCGGAGATCATCGAGGACTGTATGTCTGCCCACAAAAATATTATGAAACCGTCGCTTGAAGAGATTCTTGAAACAGAGGCGGCAACTTATGAACGGATTAACAGCAGGAGGTAATGATTGGTTTGGGTATTATACTGGCAATAATAATTTTCAGCTTTATCGTATTCTTTCATGAACTGGGACATTTTTCCCTGGCAAAAAAGAATGGCATCGACGTAGAGGAATTCGCTATCGGAATGGGGCCGAACCTGTTCTCTAAAGAGTATAAAGGAACCCGTTACTGCATCAAGCTTTTCCCTATCGGGGGACTGTGCATGATGGGAGAAGATGAGGAGGCTACCGATTCTCCGTCGAACTTTAACAATAAGTCTGTGTGGGCGCGGATTGCGGTTATCGCGGCAGGTCCGGTGTTCAACTTTATCTTAGCTTTCGTATTTGCCGTGATCCTTGTAGCGATGGTTGGCTATGACAAGCCGGTCATTACTTCTGTGGAAGAGGGTTATCCGGCTTACGAGGCGGGAATCGAAGAGGGTGATACGATCGTTGAGATGAACGGAAAGAAGATCAGCATTTTCCGGGAGATCACTGCGTACAACCAGTTTCACCAGGGAGTGGATACGGAGGTCGTTTATCTCCATGACGGCGAGGAGAGAAGTGCCGTGCTCACCCCGAAGATGGATGAGGAGCGCAATTACTACCGGTTTGGGATCGGCGGCGGCGGTTATACAAAGGCCAATGTGCTGACCGCCCTTAAGTACGGCGTCTTCGAAGTGAAATTCTGGATCTGCACTACTCTTGACAGCTTAAAGAGTCTTGTCACGGGGAAGATCGGTGTAGATCAGCTTTCCGGACCGGTGGGAATCGTCAGTGTAGTGGACGATACGTACCAGCAGAGCAAATCCTACGGTGTGTTCATGGTCATCGTACAGCTGCTCAGCATAGCGGTTCTGCTGTCAGCGAACTTAGGCGTGATGAATCTTCTGCCTCTGCCGGCATTAGACGGCGGGCGTCTGGTGTTCCTTGCCATAGAGGCTGTCCGCAGGAAACGCATACCGCCGGAGAAGGAAGGGTATGTACATCTGGTGGGGATAACGCTTTTGATGGCGCTGATGGTGTTTGTGATGTTTAATGATATAAAGAGGATATTCTTTTAAGAAAACTGTTGCTGTAAAATTAAAGTTGTGTGTACAGAGTAATGTATATGACGATATAAGCAGGAGAGATTTCTAACAACTTGAGAAATTTCTCCTGCTTGATAGCCGAAGCCTTGCCATTGGAATTATTTGTAAATTTTGTGGAATAACTTTTTGTTATTCTAATTGAAATAATATCCCTTTTCGGACAATTCTGGATAAATGTTTTCGCGGGATATTCCAAGAGTTATTAACCAATCTACAACACTTTTACAGCATTTTTTGTCAATTTCAATTTGATACATAAAAATTGTGTCATTAATCTTCTTTTCCTGTATTGATTCGAGCGAAATATAATCAAACAAAGAATAGTTACCATCTTCCTTATCTTTATCTGGTATTTCATCAGGTAATTCTGGAAGGGTATATAGATTATATGCAACAAAACAACCGCATTGTGTACGGATACGGGGATTTAACCTTGAGGTCAGAACAGCCATTGGCATGAACAGATTCATTACATCCTTTTCCAGTTTCTTTTCCAGTTCCTTTTTCAGTTCCTTTTCCAGTTCCAGTTCAGCAACAAGTTTTGTTATACTCTTTTTGTTTATTTTAGATAAAAGTTCATCTGCTTTGAGATCACCCAATAAAAACATATCATAGAGTTTTGTATTTGGCTTTGTTGAGAGGTTTGGAATCAAACTTGTATAATTATTTTCTATAGTTAGTATTTTTTTAAAATAAGTTTTGTCTTCCAGCCAGTCCATAATGATATCATTTTTTTCAACAGAAGCTAGACTTTCACGCCGGACAACATTATATAATCCGGGATGTAGAAGCGACAGCGTCGCATCCCTGTATTTGTTGTCTCCTTCGTTTAGGTCTTTTTTATAATAATATTTTTTAATTTTTGAGCATATTTTTTCGAGTTTTGGCTCTGCAAGACAGAAACTCGCTTATCTATATCAAAATCTGCCAAAATATTTGAAAGAAAATCATCAAAGAATATGGCGTAATTTTCCAAAAAGACTTTCCGGCAGTCAGTAAAGAAGTTTAACCAATTTTCATAGTCGAAATTTAGTTTGTTAAAACGTTGTATTAATTCATCAACCATCTTTTTATCTAATTTTTTAATATTTTTTTCCTGTAGAACCATATATATTTTATATAAAATTTCTTTTTTATTTCTTCTTTCAGATTTGAGCAATATTTATCATCAACAATATATTCGTTCCATCCCGTTTGTCTTTTTTTATGAAAATATTGTGTGACAAGTGCATATCGAAGCTGCTCCATCTCTTCCTTCTGAAGATTTTCAACAACATTCCTTCTGTCATCATTAGCATCTGTCCATGCCTGGATACAAAAAAGCATATAATCTTCAAGCTGAAGACCATTTAGTGATATCATGGCAATATCCGAACACGCTTCTTTTACCACAGACCAAATATCCATTATTAACCAGGTGTGCTTTTCCAGCTTATTGTTGAATGTTCTGTTCTTCAGATTAGAACTGATAAATCTCTTTACGTATTCTTCGTTTCTCAGGCAATAATTAATACGGTCTTTTGTTCGGTTCAAAATCTCTTTATTACTTTTTTTGTCAATACTGATCTGGTCTAATAATATTGCGCAAACTGTTGGGAACAATTCTAAAAATAATGTTTCATAAAATTCGTCTGATTCGGAATTTTCTACATATTTATATATTGCATATTGATAATTACTGCTTAGTTCGTCCGGAGAAGCTTTAAAATATTGTTTTCTCTTGCTGTCCGTAAAGTATTCAACAATCCGCTTCAACAATGATTGGTCAAAAATCTTATAAATAACGGCTGCTCCTTCATTGCCTTTTGCATTCTGGTCACCTAATAATTGTCTGACAAACTCTGCTGCCTCGTCATCTATCGTTCCGTCTGCTTTTGCAGATAAAAGCTCATGAATTATGTAAAAAATCTGTTTTTTAAGTATTAAGTTCAAAAGAAATATTGCCATATAATAGTTACGTGTAACTCTCTGATATGGTACGGCATAATGGAATAACTCATGAGTAAGATACCATGTTCCGCGTTTTAGATCAAAAATAATGGAATTGGGTATATCAAGATTCACTGTTCTGCTATCGTCACTGCCAAGTTAAGCGTGCATAAGAAAATCATATTGTCCCGTAGCTCTTAAATGACAGCTTGGTGTTTCAAAAAACATATTGCTAGATTGTGACAGATGATAGATTTGTTGTTTAAATGCATTTGTAAGTTCCCGATAGCTATCCCACGACCACTCTAATTCATTTGAAAATAAAAGACTTATCGCGTAAAGAACAGCTTTAAATTGTCTGTGCAAATCGGATATCCATTTTGTGTTTTTTCAAGTTTTTCCTCTTTCATACTTCTCTTTCCTTATTCACATTTAAATATTGAAGAATCATTTTGTGATTAGTTTTCCGACATGTGCTTTTTTTTCTGGGTCCCAAACATATATATATGCATTTTTATTTTTTGAAGATTGCACTCCGACCTTCTCTTCGTCTGTAAGACGAGACTTTACATAAAAAGCATTCTCACGTTTGCCTGGTTTTAGATTTCTTGGGTATTCCATTTTTTTCCCTCCCTTTGAAAAAGTGCTGCAATATAAATAATTTTTTCAACTTTCATATTTCTAGACAGAGTTTTTGGATTAGAAGAATTGTATTGTGGGTATTTTCATTTTACTTTATTTGGGTTATCATAAAGTTAAGCGCTATACTCATAGTTAGGAAATTTGAATAATTACAGCTATAATTATTATGTAATTTATCATAAAAAATGCATCTAGGCAAGAGAGTGTATAAAAATATTTATTTATAGGGAGGAAGAATATGAGTGAACACAAATACGGCAGAATTTTTACGATTGTTGTGGATTCGCTGGGCGTGGGCGCATTGGATGATGCATCTGTCTATGGGGATGCCGGGACGGATACGCTGGGACATATTTCCCAGAATGTTGGTGAGTTTAACATCCCCAATCTGCAAAAGCTGGGAATAGCCAATCTGCACCCATTAAAACAGGTGGCGCCGGTTTCGGCGCCGATGGGCTATTATACGAAGCTAAAAGAGGCGAGCACCGGAAAAGATACCATGACGGGGCACTGGGAGATGATGGGGCTTCATATTACAAAGCCGTTTCAGACATTTACGGAGACAGGCTTCCCCAAAGAGCTGCTGGATGAACTGTCTGAGCGGACAGGACGGGTGATCATCGGCAATAAAAGCGCCAGCGGTACAGAGATACTGGATGAACTTGCGGAGGAAGAGATCGCGACGGGGCATATGATCGTGTATACATCTGCCGATTCCGTGCTCCAGATCTGCGGCAATGAAGAGACTTTCGGCCTTGAAGAGCTGTACCGCTGCTGTGAGATCGCAAGGGAGATCACGATGAAAGACGAATGGAAGGTGGGACGTGTCATCGCGAGGCCATATGTGGGCAGGAAAAAGGGTGAGTTCAAACGAACAAGCAACCGTCATGACTATGCCCTCAAGCCATATGGAAGAACAGCGCTTAACGCGCTGAAAGACTCAGGATATGATGTGATCTCCGTGGGAAAGATCTTTGATATTTTCGACGGGGAAGGGCTTACGGAGTCGAATAAATCAAAAAGCTCCGTGCATGGGATGGAGCAGACGATCGAGATCGCAAAACGGGATTTTGCGGGGCTGTGTTATGTGAACTTGGTGGATTTTGACGCGTTATGGGGGCATCGCCGCAACGTGCCGGGGTATGCGGGCGAGTTGGAAAGATTTGATGAGAAGCTGGGCGAACTTCTGGGGCTTCTGCGGGAAGATGACCTTTTGATCATCACGGCTGACCATGGAAACGATCCTACGCATACGGGAACGGACCATACAAGAGAAAAAGTTCCTTTCCTTGCGTATTCACCGTCGATGAAGGGGAGCGGGAAATTAGAAGAGGAACAGACATTTGCCGTAATCGGGGCTACGATCGCGGATAACTTTGGCGTGGAGATGCCGGAGGGCACGATCGGCAGTTCTATTCTTGAAAAACTGATCTAAAAAGGAGAAATCAGATGATGGATAAAAAAGATATTTTAAAGAGGGTTGACCACACTCTTCTTGGACAGGCAGCTACATGGGAGGATATCCGCCAGATTCTGGATGACGCGATGAACTATGGAACGGCATCGGCGTGTATCCCCGCAGCGTATGTGAGACAGGCAGCAGAGTATGTGGAAGGGAAGCTGCCGATCTGTACAGTGATTGGATTCCCCAACGGGTACAGCACAACAGCAGTGAAAGTTTTTGAAGCGAAGGATGCTGTTGCAAATGGCGCGGACGAGATTGATATGGTGATCAATATCGGGTTTTTAAAGGATGGGAGATACCAGGAGGCAGAAGATGAGATCCGACGGGTTCATGAGGCGTGCGGCGGGAAAATACTCAAAGTCATTATTGAGACCTGCCTTCTCACGGAAGAGGAAAAAATCAAAATGTGCGGGATTGTTACAAATGCCGGCGCTGAGTATATCAAAACTTCTACAGGTTTTTCCACGGCAGGCGCGACGTTTGCCGACGTGGAGCTGATGAAGGCACATATCGGCAGCGGTGTGAAAGTGAAAGCAGCGGGCGGGATTTCTTCATTTGATGACGCGGAAAAATTTATCAGCCTTGGGGCTGACAGGCTTGGTACGAGCAGACTGGTCAAGATCATGAAAAATACGGACGAAGGTTTTGGTTACTAAGGAGGAAACGAAATGACAAATGCAGAATTGATCGCAGAAGCAAAAAAAGCCAGGGAACGTGCATATGTTCCCTATTCTCATCACAGTGTGGGCGCGGCTCTTGTTACAAAGGACGGGAAGATCTATCATGGATGCAACATCGAGAACGCTGCTTACGGGCCGACCAACTGTGCGGAAAGGACAGCATTTTTCCGGGCGGTGTATGACGGAGAGAGAGAATTTACAAAGATTGCTGTTGTCGGCGGAATGGAAGGGACGGACGGGAATGCTTTATGCGCCCCGTGCGGGGTCTGCCGTCAGGTGATGATGGAATTCTGTAATCCGGAGACATTCAAGATCGTGCTGGCGGACGGAGCAGACAGGCAGGTGGAGTATACGCTGAAAGAACTGCTGCCGTTGGGCTTCGGGCCGGATAATATAGCATAACCCAACTTTCTTCTTTAACACATTCATCAACCATGCCTCCGTATATATGATTATGATTAAAGCCCGCAGACAGTATTACTATCTGCGAGCTGAAAATTGACGGAGACGGAGGGATTCGAACCCTCGTACCGGCGCAAAACCGGTAAACTGATTTCGAGTCAGCCCCGTTACGGCCACTTCGGTACGTCTCCACACCAACTTAGTATAACAAAGTCGCGGACAAAATGGAATACCTAAATTTTATTTTTTGTGAATTTTTACTCTTTACCGCAGTCCTCCATCCCGGTACTCTTTCGGCGTACATTTCATATACCGTTTAAATATCTGCCCATAGTAAGCGGGACTTGAGAACCCCACAAGCCCTGCCGTCTTAGTGATGCTCTCTCCTTCCTTAAGATACGCCAGGCTGTTTTGCACCCGCAGAAACAGCAGGTACTCGAAGATCGTCATGTCCATCTGTTTCTTAAAAAAGCGGCAGCACTCGCTCTTGCAGATATTCACGTGGGCTGCCACATCGTCAAGACTTAAGTCCTGGGTATAATTATCCTGGATAAAGGAGATGATATCCCGGAGCCTTTGCAGATGTTTTTGGGGACGCTGATCCTTTTCCGGAAGGCTGGAAAAGTAGTGGAAGAGTTTGTTAAATATCTGCATCAGGAGGATATGCACCTGAAGCTCGTAATCCGCCGTCTTCTCCAGGGACAGGCGGTAGATGTCCCTGATCCGGCCGAGGATCTCCTGGTGCCACGCCACATGCCGCTCAAGCTTCAGGGAGGGCCAACTGTCGTTCGACGTGATAAAATCCATATATTTCGTCTGGAGGATGCTGTTCTCGTAGCCGTAGAGGAACCGGGGGTGGAAGGTGACGGAGAGGTAGGTGCACTCCTGGCCGTCCTTCATGTAGCCGGAGTGGAGGGTGTTGCTGTTGCCGAAAAGCCCTTCGCCTTTGGTGAGGATGTAGCTTCGGTTGTTGACGTGGTACTCAATGGTGCCGGACATGATCCACGTCAGCTCGATCTCAGGGTGCCAGTGCCACAGAAAAGAGCCCTGCTCGTAGGACTGGATCGTCTCGATGCTGACCTCCACCGGGAAGCTGTAATTCCCGTGTTCCTTGATCTCTTTTTGGTTCTTTAGTGTGTTGATCTGCGTTTTTTCCATAAATTGTAATCCCTTTTCCATATATGTTTTGAAATTCCTCAATATCCTTATAATAATGTTCAATATTCTTATTGCATAAAAGAGATAATCTCATTATCATTATAATCATAAAGCAAGGGAGAGCGCCTTGCAAGGTAAATTTAGCAGTTCGGCTATAAAACGAAAAGGAGAACAGTAAAATGGTAGAAAAGCTGATCAAAACATTTTATGAAACTTTCGGGGAGGGCGGCCACGTCCGTACCTATTTTGCGCCGGGACGGGTGAACCTGATCGGAGAGCACACAGATTACAACGGCGGACATGTATTTCCGTGCGCGCTGACTCTTGGCACCTATGGGATCGTGAGAGACCGGGAGGATAGGATGCTCAGGCTCTATTCGGTGAACATTGACTCTGTGGGCGTTGTGGACGTGAGCCTTGATGAGATCGTGGCGACAACAGAGGCGTCATGGACCAACTATCCAAAGGGAGTTGTGTGGGCGTTTGAAAAGCGGGGCTTTAAGCTGACGCACGGCCTGGACATCCTGATCTACGGCGACATCCCCAACGGTTCCGGACTTTCTTCTTCCGCGTCGTTAGAAGTGCTGACAGGCGTGATCCTTAAGGATACGTTCGGATTCGACGTTTCGATGGTAGATATCGCCCTGATCGGCCAGGATGCGGAAAATAATTTTAACGGCTGCAACTGTGGGATCATGGATCAGTTTGCCAGCGCTATGGGAAAGAAGGACAACGCCATTTTCCTTGACACGAATACGTTAAATTACACTTACGCGCCGGTGAAGCTTCCGGATGCGAAGATCGTCATCACCAACAGCAAGGTGAAGCACAGCCTGGTCAACTCCGCGTACAATGACCGGAGAAATGAGTGCGAGACAGCACTTAAAGAGCTACAGTCGGTTGTGGACATCAAGACTCTGGGCGATTTGACAGAGGAGCAGTTCGAAGAGCATAAAGATACCATCAAGAACGAGATCCGCCAGAAGAGAGCAAAGCACGCGGTATATGAGAACCAGCGCGCCATTAATGCGGTGGAAGCTTTAAAGGCCAATGATATCGAGAAGTTCGGGAAATTGATGAACGCCTCTCATGAATCCCTCCGGTACGACTATGAGGTATCCTGCGAGGAGATTGACATCCTGGTCGATCTTGCCCAGGCGATGCCCGGCGTTATCGGTTCCCGGATTACCGGCGGCGGCTTTGGCGGATGTACAGTGAGTATCGTGAAAAATGACGCGGTTGACGCATTTGTCAGAGAGATCGGCAAGGCATATCTTGAGAAGGTGGGCCACGAGGCAGAGTTCTATGTGGTAGATATCGGCGACGGCGCGGGAAAGCTTGACTAAGGAGGTTTGGGCATGTTATCGGAAAATATTAAAAAATTAGTGGAATACGGCGTGCAGGCAGGGCTTGTGCCGGAGTGCGAGCGCATTTACACGATGAATCTCTTACTGGACATGTTTCGCGAGGACAGCTACGAGGACGTGGAGATCGGCGCTGAGAACATCGAACTTGAGGATGTGCTGAAAGCCCTTCTTGACGAGGCGGTTTCCCGCGGGATCATCGAGGACAGCATCGTTTACCGGGATCTGTTCGACACGAAGCTGATGAACTGCCTGATGCCAAGACCGGCGCAGGTGCAGAAAAGCTTCTGGGAAAAGTATGAGAAATCTCCCGAGGAGGCGACGGAGTATTTCTACAAGCTCAGCCAGGACAGCGATTACATCCGCCGCTACAGGGTGAAGAAGGACATGAAGTGGAAAGTGGATTCCCCCTACGGCGAGATCGATATCACGGTGAACCTTTCCAAGCCGGAGAAGGATCCGAAAGCAATCGCGGCGGCGAAGAACGCCAAGGCAAGCAGCTACCCCAAGTGCCTTCTGTGCATAGAAAATGAAGGGTATGCGGGCCGCGTGAACCATCCGGCGAGAGAGAACCACCGGATCATTCCCATCACCATCAACGACAGCGGATGGGGTTTCCAGTATTCGCCCTATGTGTATTACAACGAGCACTGTATCGTGTTCAACGGACAGCACACGCCGATGAAGATCGAGAAGGCGGCATTCATCAAGCTGTTTGATTTTGTAAAACTGTTTCCTCATTATTTTCTGGGTTCCAATGCAGATCTCCCTATCGTGGGCGGCTCCATCTTAAGCCACGACCACTTCCAGGGAGGACATTACACCTTTGCCATGGCGAAGGCGCCGATAGAAAGAAACGTCACCATTCCGGGTTACGAGGATGTGGAGGCCGGTATCGTGAAGTGGCCGCTGTCCGTGCTCCGTATCAGGCATAAGGACGAGAAGCGCCTGATCGAGCTGGCGGATCATATCCTGGGCAAATGGCGCGGCTACACAGATGAGGCGGCATTTATCTTCGCGGAGACGGACGGAGAGCCGCACAATACGATCACGCCTATCGCAAGAAAGGTAGACGACACATACGAACTTGACCTGACGCTGCGCAACAACATCACTACCGAGGAACATCCGCTGGGCGTTTACCATCCCCACGCAGAGCGCCATCACATCAAGAAGGAGAACATCGGCCTGATCGAGGTTATGGGGCTTGCGGTGCTGCCGTCAAGACTCAAGGAGGAGATCGAGCTTCTGGCGGAATACATCACCGAGGGCAAGGATATCCGCGGCAACGAAAAGATTGAAAAACACGCAGACTGGGTGGATGCTTTCTCAAAGCAGTACGACAGCATCACGAAGGAAAATGTGGTGGAAATCCTGAAAAAAGAGATCGGAAATGTGTTCGTCGAGGTTCTGGAGGACGCGGGCGTCTATAAGTGCACAAAAGAAGGGCGCGAGGCGTTTATGCGGTTTGTGGATACTTTGTAAGAATGGCCGCAGATGTACGTGGAAGAACGAAGACAACATGATTTTGTAAATGGATGAAAGACATACTTTGCAGAAATTGTATGTATACTTTGCAGGAAAATTGTTAGGAAGAATATGGGAAAAAGACGGCGGAAGAGAGGCTTCCGCCGCCTTGCGTTTTACGTAATATCCGGTTGACGTGCAGCAGCATACCATTCGTACATCAAAGGATTATCAGGGAATCAGCAGGGAAAGATATTTCTCATAATTTACGCCGTCGTTGCGGTCGATCTTTTCCTTTACGGAATCTAAAAGCGCCAGCTCGATGAATCTCCCGGCAGTCTGTATCACAGAAGGGATATCGTCGCCCCTGGCAATCCCGGCGCACAGGCAGGAGGCGAAGAGGTCTCCGGTGCCGGAGTAGCTTCCGCCTACATAAGGGAAAGAAAAGATTTCGCAGGTATGTTCTGTGGCGTAGAGATTCCCCATCTGCCGGATGCCCTTCTCATCCGTGAACCGGATGCCAGTCACGATGACGTGCTTAAGCCGCTCCTGGCACAGAGATTGGGCGAGGACGCGGATTTCTTCCAACAAATTATCGGTATGCACGGGACCGCTCGTTGCAAAACTAGACTGCGGATGCTCTTCTGATGAAGATTCTGTCGTTACCGCCTGTGTGATGGACATATAATCCGCGCCGGTAAGAAGGCAAAGCTCCGTCACATTGGGGGTGATGATATCCGCCTGGAAAGCAAGCTCTTTCATCAGGGAGAGCAGGGTGTCCGAAAACATATCGTAGGGAATGCCGTCATCCCCCATGACCGGGTCCACCAGAAGGAAACTGTTATTTTTATGGAAGGTATCAAGGAATCGGAAGATTTGCCGGATCTGCTCTTCACTCGCCACGAACCCGGTGTAGATGCCGGCAAATTCCGCCCCCATCTTCTCCCATTCCCTCCGGAAATGCTCCATTTTGTCTGTGCAGTCGGCGCAGTAATAGCTGGGATATCCGGTCTGGGCGCTTAAGATGGCGGTGGGCAGAGGGCAGGGGGATACGCCCATGGCTGACAGGACGGAGATGGCGGCTGTCAGAGAACAGCGGCCGAACCCGGACAGGTCATTGATTACAGCGATTTTTTTGGTCATAATATAAAAACTCCTTTGTTTGTCTCAGTATGTCGGAAGGGCAGGACAAAAAACCGCCCCCATCTTTATGGCTATTCTAGCATGAGAGTGGCTGTGATGGAAAGTCCAGATTTGGAAGAAAGAGGCATGCCAGTTGGAAAATTGACTTGACTTTTTAATCCTACAGATGTAAGATTAGTTCGGGGGACGGCAGTTTATAGCTCCCTTTAAATGTCTGCTTAGGGGAAGTGATGCTGCAGACTGCCTGTGTATCGAAAAAGGCTTTCCAGACGCACAGATGGAAAAATTTTTTTGCGCAAAAATATTACAAATGTAATATATAAATGTAATAAAGAGAGGAAAGAGATGTTACAAAAAAAGAAAATACTGTTTTGGAAAGGCGTTCTTTTAGTAGCCGGAACAACATTGGTAATAAACTTGGCGGGGTGCGGTAATTTCGCGGGGAAAGACTCCCGGGATGCGGGGGAACGAAAGGAGGAGCGCCTGGGGAATACATTTGCGGATACCCCCCAAAATGCAGATGAACCAATTATGAAACGCACCGGCTCAGAAGAGAAGGAGGCAGAAGAAATTATAGGGATTTGCGGTGAAACTTATGCAAAAGCGGCAAAAGAAGATAGACTGGACGACCTGGAAATGCTCCGCAGTCTTGTAAACACACTTGGAGAAAAGGGATACACGGCAGTTGACAGTGAAAATCAGATCAATATGGCGCAGCATGAAAAGCTATTGCGGTTTTGCGAGGAGGCAGAGGAAAAGGAGAGCGGGCGGATAACTGTTGCAGAGGTTACAAGGGAGGGGGAGTGTACCATCCGGAACATGGAGACTCATGACGGGAATGTGAATATGATTCGGAGTTATTATGCGTTTGCGGACGGGGAGTTAAAATTATCCTCGGAAGATATCTATCGGGCGGAATCGTGGGAATATACAGAAGACGGATACCTGATGTTTTCCGGCTGGCTGGCTTTTGAGGGTTCATATGAGGTTACGAGAAAGCAGCTTATGGAATATACAGCGTACAGGGTGCTGCCGCTGGATGAGACATGCAGGGAATTGAACCGCAAATATTTGCTCCCAGTAGGCTATGAATGGAACAATATGTTCCTTGCAGACTGGAGCGAAGAGGACTTTGGGGAACTGGATTTCTATGATGTATTTGATATATTTTATTCGGAGAATCAGAGAGGAGACGAGGAGTTTGCGTCCGAATATGCGATGGGTACAAGCGCCGTATATTTGATTCCGAAAGAGAGATTTGAACGGGTCATTATGTCCAAATTTAAGATTAGCAGTGAAACTTTGCAGTCTAAGACCGTGTATCATCCGGAGGAAAAAGTGTACGAGTACAAGCCAAGGGGATTTGAAGAAATCGAATATCCGGAATATCCATATCCGGAAGTGGTCGGATATGAAGAAAAGGTTGACGGTACATGGACTTTGAAGGTGAACGCGGTGTTTCCCTACAGGGGGATGTCAAAGGCGTATACCCATGAGGTGACGGTGCGCGACACGGAAGGCGGCGGCGTACAGTATGTGGCAAACCGGGTGCTTGAGCCTTTAAAAGACCCGGATATAAAGTGGCATACGCCGCGCCTGACAAGGGAAGAGTTGGAAGAGAGGTATGCTGCCGGTAAAGAAGGGCAGTAGTTGTAAAGGGAGGGGAAATTATGTCATATATTTATAAATTCTGCGGAAAACTAAGTATGGTGTTTTATGTGTTTATGCTGTATCAGTTCTGGCATTTATGCCAGTACGGCAGTCTGCGGGAGCATCTTCCAAAGGTGGCTGTTGGAATCTTTGGTTTTGTATTCACATTCCTTTTGCGGCTGGCTGGCGGAAGATATCATAAAAAAGCAGATGCCCAAAATGGGGCTAAGAAGAAAATATTATATGCGGAAATTGCTGTTTTTCTTGCCGCAGCGATTTTCTTTGGCGGGCGTATCATCTATTCGGCAATTCCATATCATGGGGCGTTGTCCTGGAAAGTGTATGAGCGGATGCATAAAAAAGAGATTCTGTTAGAACATGGCAATATATACGAATATGGAGTGGAGGGAATTCTGTCGGATTTAGATGTGTCATTAAAAATGCCGGAGGAACTTTATATATCGAATAAATTTCAGATAGCATTTGATGAAGGCGGAAAGATTCAAAGGATTGATGCGTTTTTATACGGAAAGGACGAGAAAGGCTACAAAAATACATATCTTATTGCTTATGATGCAAAAAGCAGCGATTCTATGACTGTCTGGACAGATGGGAATGTAAATGGTGAATATGAGGAAGATATGCGTCTGTCGCCTATGGTTGAAATTATGAAAAAAGCGGGCTGGGCCGCTCAGGTGAAGGAGTGGACAGAGAATCTTGACGAACCGCAGATATATGAAGTTCTTTATTTGGGGCGGAGGTCTTTTACTTATGGGGAAGGCTTGCGATATATTCCGGGAGATGCCGACGGGGACGGCGCCGAAACGGGAACAGGCAATTTAGAACAGCTTAAAAACGGCGGCGAGATTGTCGGATTTGAAGTATCCTTACAAATACCTGAGTCAGAAATTGTCACACCGGTACGTTATATTATGGAGCCGGAATATATAAGCCAGGAAGAGCTGCAACAGGAAAGCGCTGCACAGCAGATAGAAGAAACTAAGAATGCAGAGCGTTGGACAACGGATGAAAGCGACGGAACGATGTATTTCTTTTTGGATGCCCAGAGCGGGTGGCGTTTGGTGGTGACAGATGCGGCAGCCGGCAGCAGATACTATGTGCTGGAAAAGAGTGCGGACGGAGGAACGGCCTGGGAACGAATAAATGAAGATCCTTTCGGCGGGGAAATAGGGGTTGCAGAAGGCTTGGTATTCTTTGATGAGAAATTTGGCGTGATTGGAATTGCGGGAGCGTCGCAGTCCCATTCGTCTCTGTATATCACCAGAGACGGCGGAGCGTCTTTTGAAAAAACGGAGTTTCCGGTAAGCAGCGTTACAGAGCTGCCAGCTCAGGCGAAAGAATATGGCTTTACAGCGGCGGATTATGATTATTTTGCTATGCCAGAAAAGGACGGTGACATACTGACGGTGACGGTTACAACAGATGCAGGTGAAAGCTCCGGAATCATATTTAAGTCAACGGACGGCGGAATTACCTGGGAGCATGAAGGAATCTTAAATTAGAGGGGGCTTACTGCTCCCAGATATTTAAGCCCGACAGGACGGACAGGGCGATTCTTGCCGCGGCGCTGCCGCCGGCGTGTTCTTTTGCATGGATATTGGCGGCGAAAACGTAGGTATTATCTTCTTTTTCGACGAAACCGATGAACCAGCCGTTTACGTCCTGCCCATTGATGCGTCCGGTTCCGGTCTTCCCGTAGAGGCTCCCTGCATTAGAGGAGGATATACGGAGGGAGTCTTTTACTGACGCTGTATGTTCCAGTGAAAATCCTAAGTTGTCTTCCTGCAGCTTGGTCAAAAGCCCGACCTGCTCCAGGGGAGAGATTTTTAAGGAGGATTCCATCCAATAGGAGGATAAGCCGCCGCTTAAATCTTCATTGCCGTATCCGATTTCGTGAAGATGCTCTTTAAGGGCAGCAGTTCCCAGACGCTCATCCATAGACTGGAAATACCAGTTTACGGAGGAGCGCATGGCTGACGCAAGTGTCTGGTCTGCGTTCCATGCCTCAAAGGGATAATTGTTCCCATCCCATTCCATAAGGGAATCTTCCAGGGTGATGACGCCGTTTTTAAGCCCGAACAAAGCGTCATATATCTTGTAGGTGGAGTCTGGCGAAACCCGCAGGGCGGCGCGCTCCATATCGTATATCTTCCAGCTATCGTTTTTTAAATCATATAACACAAAGCTGCCTTCGTATTCCCCGAAATATCCGGTAAGGTCTATATCGGAGAGGTTCTGTGAGGGAGCATTCCATTGATAGCGGTCTTCGTCTGCCGCACAGGTGGAGACGAATGGGGCAAGCCCGAAAAGAAGGACGGATGTCAATAGAAAGACGACGGCGCTTTTCAGTTTTTTTAAGAACGTCGGTCTTTCATAGGAGGCAATATTCAGGATTCTTCGCCGTATCTGTTTTTGGTTGCCGCTTATGCCGGAGGCAAAGGGGAGAGGAGCGAGAGATATTTTTTCGGCAAAGCTGATCAGTGTGTTTCCATAGGCGATATAGTCGTCTGGTTCCAGTATGTTTAAGACCGAAGTATCGCAGGCGATTTCCCGGTCGTTACGCATTTCTCTCAGTGCATGACGGACAAGGGGATTGAACCAGTAAAGAACTCCGGCAAGGTTCATCAGGCAGTTTGCAATCCCGTCTTTGTGCTTATAGTGCATAAGCTCGTGCAGCAGCATATACCGGATATCCGTTTCATTGTTATCTGATATGAGATGGATGGGGAGATAGATACGCGGTCTTAGAATTCCCGTAATGACCGGGGATTGCAGAAAGGCGGTGCTGTACACGGGAATGTTTTTTGTAATGCCTGTTTCGCTAAGACACCGCTGATATAATCTGCGGACGCCGGGATTTTGAAGGGGCAGGGCGGATTTTTCCAGAGTATGCAGGCGCAGGGCAGACCTTGCCGCGGACAGGAGCATTGCAATGATGCCCAAGATCCAGACTGCAAGCAGCAGATAACCGATAATAGGAGGTGTTTTGACGTTTGCGGAAAGGGCGAAATCTTCTATCCAGTTTTTGCCGCTCATGGGGAGTGTATCTGCCGTTCCTCCTATCGCAGTTCCTGGCTTGGAAACAGGGGAGAGGCTCATGCGCCCGAACCACGATAAAATCTGCGGGAACCAAAACAGCCGGAAGGGGAGGAACGGAACCGCTAAAAGCCCCAGCAGGAGAAACCAGAGGTTGTACTGCATCCGGCTGGATAAGCTGTTTTTTAACATGTGCTTTAAGAGCAGCAGAATGCCGATTATGCCGCAGAGCAGTATATTGCAGACGGCAAAGCGCACCATAAAACCAGCCATATTACCTACCTCCTTTTTTGTGCTTTTGCGAGAGAAGGTCGCGTAAGGCATCCAGCTCCGATTCGGACAGCCGGTCATCTTCTATATAGGCAGACAGCATGGCGGTGATATCCCCGCCGTAATAGCGGTTCAGGAAAGACCTGCTTTTCTGCCCGATGTATTCGCTTTCTTTTACCGCCGGAGTGTAGACAAATACCCGGCTGCGCTTTTCGTAGGTGAGGGCGCCTTTTGTCACGAGCCGCTTGATCAGTGTCTGGATGGTCTTGGGGCTCCAGAGGGTGCTCTTAAGCAGTTTTTCTGTGATTTCATTGGTGCTGATGGGCGCATGTTTCCATACGATTTTCATGACCTCAAATTCGGCCTCGGAAATTTGCGGAAGATTGCTCATTTTAACTCCTCCTTAAATCTTACGTCTGTAATAAGAGTATTATAAATCGTGTTTGAAGGATTGTCAATTTGTCTTTTTCAAGCAGGTGTGATAGAATCAGGTAAAAGGAGCGAGTGCTGTCATGGAAATCAGAGATATTTTAAACCGTGAGGAATACAAGTTTATAAAAACAGACGGACATCTGGGGAAACATGTGATTTTGCTTGGGCTTGCCGGGAGTTATTGTTACGGGACGAATGTTGAGAATAGTGACATTGACATCCGGGGGATTACGTTAAATCGGAAGTCCGATTTAATCGGGCTTACCCAATATGAGCAGTATGTGGATGATGCTACGGATACGGTCATCTATGCGTTTAATAAAATCATCACCCTGCTCCTCAGCTGCAATCCCAACACCATAGAGCTTTTGGGGCTTAATCCCGGACATTATCTGTACCTCACGGATATAGGCCGCAAACTGCTTGAGAATAAGGCGATGTTCTTGTCAAAGCGGGCGGTAAATTCCTTTGGCGGCTATGCGGATGCCCAGCTCAGAAGGCTGCAGAATGCCCTCGCCAGGGATTCCTACCCCCAGAGTGAGAGGGAAAGGCATATTTTCAACTCGGTTAAAAACGCCATGTACGAGTTTAACTGCCAGTTTGAGAAATATAAAGGCAGCCATGTTGAGATATTTATTGACAAATCGGAGAATCCGGATTTTGACACCGAGATTTTTGTCAATGCGGATTTGAGGAGATATCCGCTGAGAGATTATGCGGGCATGTGGAATGCCATGACGAATGTGGTCAAAAATTATGACAAGGTGGGAAAGCGCAATAAAAAGAAGGACGACCTCCATCTGAATAAACATGCCATGCATCTTCTGCGGCTTTTTATGATGGCTCTGGATATTCTCGAAAAAGGGGAAATCCATACCTACAGAGAGGAGGAGCATGAACTTCTCATGGATATCCGGCTTGGGAAGTTCCAGAAGAAGGACGGGGGTTTTGATGAATCTTTTTATGACCTTGTCTTAGAGTATGAAAAAAGGCTCCGGTATGCGGCGGAGAATACGAATCTGCCGGATGAGCCGGATGTCCGGAGGGTGCGGGAGTTTGTAATGTGGGTGAATGAGAGAGTGGTCAGGGATGAGATATGAGAATTTCGGCGGTTCTGTGAAAGAACTGGTTCTGATGAAAATAAAAGAAATCGAAGAGAAAGAAAATGTAAGGATTCTTCATGCGGTGGAATCCGGGAGCAGGGCGTGGGGATTTGCCTCGCCGGACAGCGATTATGATGTGCGGTTTATCTATGTGAGGAGCCAGGACAATTACCTTGGTCTTCGCGGGATGAAGGATTTTCTTGACTGGGAGCTGAATGAGACGCTTGACATAAACGGATGGGATTTGAAAAAGGCGCTGCAGCATTTCCATAAGTCCAATGCCACCCTGTTTGAATGGGCGAATTCCCCGGTGGTATACCGCACGACGGATGCGTGGAAAGAGCTGTATGAGAGTACCGCCAGGCATTATTTTTCGGTCAAATCGGCAATGTACCACTATTACGGTACCGCCAGCAAAAATTATCATGAATATCTGACGGATGATATGGTGAAATATAAGAAATACTTCTATGTCCTGCGCCCGATTCTGGCATGTAGATGGATAGAACAAAGAGAAAGCCCGCCGCCGGTACTGTTTGACGACCTGGTTCGTGCTGTGCTGGAAGAGGATATGAAATCGGCTGTGTCAAAGCTGCTGGAGAAGAAGATGCGGATGCCGGAGTCTGAGAAAGCGCCGGCAATCACTGGATTGAATCGGTATATCGAGAGGAATCTGGAACATTTTAAGAGGGCGGCAGGGGAAATAAGAGATGACAGGAAACTTGAGTGGGAGCCATTGGAGAGGAAGTTCAGGGAACTTTTGCGAGAGAAATTGCGGTAGAAATTTTAATTTTTAGTTGACAAACGGTACAAGTTGGGATATAATAGTTTTTGCTGTAGAGAGATACAGTTTTGTGGGCGTAGCTCAGCTGGATAGAGCGTTTGGCTACGGACCAAAAGGTCGGGGGTTC
>CATLEM010000008.1 GCA_949916155.1 uncultured Dorea sp. | reverse complement strand
ATCAACAGACTGCTTCCATTATATCTTACCATGAACGACGTCAGCCACCGGTACGGCAGCGGCATCATCCCGCCAGTTCCTAACAAACATACATCTAACATCTTCTACCTCTTCACTGCTGTCTGCAACAATTACCCTTCCGTCTCCACCGGGACAAGGAAGCTTGCCACAAGTTCATCATAGCACTGCTCGCAGAGTTCAAAACGGTCTTTCCGGTTATCCTTTCCCGAGAAATATCCCCACCGCTTCTCCACCTCAAGCATGTCCTCAGCGGGAACCCCTCCCGCAACCGAGATCTCCTTACCGCATTTGTTGCAGATAATTTTGCTGATTTCCTGAATCTCCTTTGTACTGTTACGATATTGGCGCATACAATTCCTCCTGTGCATATTCCATACCTTATATATTCTGAAATATATCTTTCTCTTTGCTGTTACGCCTACATTATATAAAACCGCCGGATCTTTTCCAAGTGGGAAGCACTGTCACATCTGCCAGTTATTTCCCAAACTCAAGACTCATCAGTACCGCATCCTCCGACGGTTCCCTGTAAAAATCCTTTCTTATGCCGTCCACCTTAAACCCAAAGCTCCGGTAAAAACTGATCGCCGTTTTGTTGCCCGCCCGCACATCCAGCAAAAGCTTCACCGCCTGCCTCTTTTGCAGAACTCTTTCAAGTTCCTCAAGAAGAAGCCGCGCTGCGCCCTGCCGCCTGTACGGTATATCCACCGCGATCCTCGCGATCTCTCCCTCATCCGCCGCACAATAACAGATCACATAGCCGATAAGCTTATCCAAATGCCAGACTCCCAAAAAGACCGTACAATTCTGGCAAAAGCTCCCCCTGAGCCCCGATATGCTCCACGGGTCCGGGAACCCCTCCTGTTCAAGCTGACGGATCCTTTCAATATCTCTTTCTTCAATCGCCCTGACCTGAAACATGATCTACCCCCGGCTCCCGGAGCCGTCACGCTGCTCACGTTCCCTGCGCTCCCTCTCTGCCTGGGATACCCTGAGATAATCCGGGCCATGTTCTGCCGCTGTCTGGAAATCCCCCTTCCGATAATACTTAAGGCCAAGAGCCGCCACCGACGCCGCCCGCTGACGGTTCATATTGCACGGCGCAAAGGCGATATCCCGGCCCGGCATTATCTGTTCTGTCAGCGTAACCCTGAATACCGGCACACCGTCCCCGAGAAAGATGATCCGCCGGTCATACGAAAGAAGCTTACGCCCAAGTTCCTCTATGGCAACCGCCATCTGGTCCTCAAGCACGATCAATTCATCTCCCTTAAATTCATAAATTCCTGTATAAACCTGTCCTCTTCTGGCATCCATAATCGGACAGACAACACTCTCTGTACCGCAGAGATTATAAGCAAGGCCGTGAAGCGTCGGCACTGCGATGAGCGGCTTGCCAAGCGCAAGCCCCAGCCCCTTCGCTGTCGCGGAACCGATCCGGAGTCCGGTAAACGATCCCGGCCCGGCCGCTACCGCGATGGCATCAACAGAATCCAGATCAAGCTCTGTCATCCCTGCCACCTCATCAAGCATAGGAAGCAATGTCTGGGAATGTGTCTTCTTATAATTCACCGTATACTCAGCGATTAGCTGCTCTTCCCCGCCGTCTGCCTCAACAACTGCCACGCTGGCCACCAGCCCCGAACTGTCCAGTGCTAATATTCGCATATCTCTATCCTCCGATAATCGAATCCCTTCTCCATATCCTTTTCTATCTTCACTTCCGTATAATGTTCCGGAAGAATATCCCCGATCAGGTCAGCCCATTCGATCAGGCTGACTCCGCCGCCATACAGATAATCCTCATATCCAATCTCGTCCATCTCCTGTGCATCCCCGATTCGGTAGACATCAAAATGATAGAAGGGCAGCCGCCCTTCCTCATATATCTGCACAATCGTAAATGTAGGGCTCACCACCGCCTCTTTAATTCCAAGACCCGCTGCCAGACCTTTTGTAAACACTGTCTTGCCGACGCCCAGATCACCGATCAGCGTAAACACCTGACCCGCCTTTGCTTCTTTTCCGAGCCGGTATCCGAGACAGTAAGTCTCCTTCTCACTGCCGCTCTCTATTATCATAGCAACCCTTCCTATCCTTAATTCAATCTAAAAGCAATTATTGCCCCGGCATATTTATATACAAAAATATATTTAAGATTTTTACTACCTGCCTTGTAAAGATATGATATACTTGAATTAAAAAATAGTCAATATGCTGGCAGTTAACAGGAGGATTTAATTTATGAAATTCACATTTTACCACAACAATATCAATGTATCCGATCTTGAAAAATCCGTGGCGTTTTATAAAGAAGCACTCGGTCTCACCGTTTCCAGAGAAGTAGAGGCAGAGGATGGAAGTTTTAAACTTGTCTTTCTCGGAGATAATGCAACCCCGCATCTTTTGGAGCTTACATGGCTTAAGAATATGGACAGGCCCTACGACCTGGGAGACAACGAATTCCATCTCGCTATGAGGGTTGACGACATAGACGCAGCATTAGCACATCACAAAAAGATGGGCTCCGTATGCTTCGAAAATACAGAGATGGGCGTATACTTTATCAATGATCCGGACGGATACTGGACAGAAATCTGTCAGGCAGATTAACTGTTTATAGATAATTTCTATATATCTCTTTATATATTAATATTTGCAATTAGTCGTCGCGCTCTAAAAATGATATGATGATGCCAAAGGCAAAACATCTTTTGCTTTCAGCATCATATGATGTTACTAATACAAAGACACAAGAGGAGGTTTATCAGAACATATGGAAATTATCAAAGATTTACCGGAAGTATTTGAAGAATTTGCCGAACAGAGGAAAAATTCCTTTCTGGCAGTAAAGCAGCTCAAAGATAAAGGTGTCCCGGTAGTGGGCGCATACTGTACCTATTTCCCGCAGGAGATCGCTCATGCGATGGGCGCCGCGACTGTAGGCCTGTGCTCTACGTCCGACGAGACTATCCCCGTTGCCGAAAGAGACCTGCCGAAGAACCTTTGTCCGCTGATCAAATCCAGCTATGGATTTGCAAAAACAGACAAATGTCCGTTCTTTTATTTTTCTGATGTAGTCGTAGGAGAAACTACCTGTGACGGCAAGAAAAAAATGTACGAATATATGTCTGAATTCAAAGATGTCTTTTTAATGGAGCTGCCTAACTCCCAGAGCGAAAATTCCCTCGCCCTGTGGAAAGCCGAGATCATCCGGTTCAAAGAATATCTTGAGAAAAAGTTTGATGTCACCATTACAGAAGATGATATCAGGCAGGCCGTCAAAAACGAGAACAAAGTAAGAAGCTCTTTAAAGAAGCTTTATCAGGTGATGCGCCTCGACCCGGCACCAATCACCGGACACGACCTGTTCAAAGTCCTCTACGGGAGCACCTTCAAGTTTGACCGCTCCATAATACCTGAAGAAGTAGACGCGCTGGTCTCAAAAATCGAAAAAGAATATGCCGAAGGAAATATGCAGGAGAAAAAACCGCGCATACTTGTTACCGGATGTCCGATAGGCGGAGCCACTGAAAAAGTCATTAAAGCTATCGAAGACAACGGCGGCATAGTAGTAACCTATGAGAACTGCACCGGTGCAAAATCCATCGATAAGCCGGTAGATGAAGAAGATCCGGACATATACGAAGCATTGGCAAAACGTTACCTCAACATCGGGTGCTCTGTCATGACCCCGAATCCTAACCGTCTTACCCTTCTCGGAGAACTGATCGATGAATATAAAGTGGACGGCGTGGTGGAGATGGGGCTTCAGGCCTGCCATACATACAACGTAGAGTCACTGGCCATCCGCCGGTTTGTTAACGAAAAAAAAGGGCTGCCGTATCTTAATGTGGAAACCGATTATTCACAGGCAGATATCGGGCAGCTTAACACAAGGATCACCGCATTTATCGAGATGCTTTAGGACGAATGATCAGATCAGGGGAGCAGACAGAATCTGCTCCCCTGCAATACTCTTTTAACAATTGCTATTTTACCGTAATGATCTCATATTCCCTGCTGCCAAGCCCGATCTTCTCTGCATGCTCAAGGCAGGTCTTATACTCTGAATTTACTGTCGTATTCTCAAAGTGGTCATGATGATCACAGAAATCCGCCTGCTTCATATTGTCCGCAAGCTGGCTGTTTGGCAGCGGCTCCGCCTTCAGGCAGGCATCCACGCACGCCTGGTCAAGCGCTAACGGATCAAAGGAGGCAAACATTCCGATATTCGGCAGGATCGGCGCGTCATTCTCCGCATGGCAGTCGCAGTTAGGCGATACATCCACGATAAGAGAGATGTGAAAATTCGGACGGCCGTCAATAACCGCCTTCGTATACTCTGCCATCCGGCAGTTCAGCACCTTTGTCGCCGCATCATCCATAAAAGAAATGGCGTCAAAGCTGCATGCTCCGATACAACGTCCGCAGCCGACACAGTTTTCCGGATTCACAGACATTTTTCTTGTCCCTTCATCAAATACAAGACCGTCATTGGCGCACTCTCTCATGCACAGACGGCAGCCGCGGCAGTTCTCCGGGTCCACAGACGGTTTTCCGTTCTTGTGCTGCTCTTTCTTTCCCGCACGTGATCCGCAGCCCATACCGATATTCTTAATCGCCCCTCCAAAGCCTGTCATCTCATGGCCTTTAAAATGAGAAAGGCTCAAAAATACATCTGCATCCATGACTGCACGCCCAATTTTTGCTTTTTCTATGTACTCGCCGCCCTTCACCGGCACCTCGATATCATCCGTTCCCTTAAGCCCGTCGCCGATCAGGATCGGACACCCTACTGTCAGCGGCGTAAATCCGTTCTCCCACGCGCAGTAAAGATGCTCCAGCGCATTTTTGCGGCTTCCGGGATACAGCGTATTGCAGTCGGTAAGGAACGGCTTTCCGCCAAGCTCCTTCACCACATCCGCCACCGCTTTTGCATAATTCGGGCGCAGGAAACTGATATTCCCAAGCTCCCCGAAATGCATCTTAATAGCGGTAAATTTGTTGTCCATATCAATATCGCCGATACCGGCTGCCTTTATCAGGCGTTTCAGCTTACTGGGAAGTCCTTCCCCGAGTTTTGCCCGAAAGTCTGTATAATACACTTTTGATTTTGCCATATTGTCTCTCCTGTTCTTTAAAATATTTTCCGTATCATCTTCTTAATCGTTGATCATCATCTTGATGATCTCCTCATTGGTCTCTTTCATTCCGTCCTTGCCAAGCCTTCCGATATTGCTGATCGTCGCCTCTACACCCTTGGTCACGATACCGTCCCCGGCGTAGAACTGCTGCCCCCTAAGGAACATATTGTATCCCAGGATACCGGCGTCCACAGATGCGGCAATCTTCGCCGCGCAGGAAGCCTTCGCCCCGTCGCACACCATACCAGACACGATCGCCAGCGCATTGACTACCGTATGTACCACTTCCTCATAACCGCCGCCCATGAGATACGCGATCCCGGCTCCTGCCGCCGCCCCGGCGCTCACCGCGCCGCAGTATGCGGAAAGCCGCCCGATGCCGGTCTTCTGGTGGATCGCCGTCAGGTTCGAGAGCGCCAGTGCACGGTACATCTTCTCCTCCCCGGAGTTATATTCCTTCGCGTACTCCAGAACCGGAAGAGAGCAGGTCATACCCTGATTGCCGCTGCCTGCGTTGATGATGACCGGAAGCTCACAGCCGTTCATCCTGGCGTCAGACCCGGCAGCCGCCCTCGCTTTCGCCCGGGTGCGCACATCATCTCCGTAGGTATCAAGAAGGACGCTTCCGATATTCGCGCCGTAATCTCCCTTAAGCCCCTCGTCGGCAATGGCCGTATTGTACTCGATCTGGCGTCCGATGACCTCCTTGATATCCGCGATATCCACGCTGTTGATAAAATCCCAGATATCTTCCATATTAAGGAGTGAACGGTCTGTCAGCCCTTCTTCCGTCTCTCCCTCCACCGGGATATCTAAAAGCTTCTCCCCGTCCTTCTCAACCAGGACGATATTCGTGTGGTAATTGGCGATCCTTACCTTCGCATAAGAATCCCCTTTCTTCGCCTCAACGATAATGTCAAAGGTTACGCCGTTGTCGATGTGCTCCACGCTTATCGGCACAGTCTTTAAAAATTCTGCCATCCGCACCGTCTCCGCCTCGGAAACCTCCGCGATAACCTCCAGCTCTTTCTCCGCCTTCCCGGCGATGATCCCCGCTGTCGCCGCCGCCGGAATCCCCTTCAGGTGATTCGTGTTGGGGACGATCACGCTCTTTACATTCTTAATGATGCTGCCGCTGGCTCCGATGTCCACGCTGTCCGGCATCTCTCCCAGTACTTCTCTCGCCTTCGCCGCGGCATACGCCAGCGCGATCGGCTCCGTACATCCCATGGCCGGCACAAGCTCTTCCTCAAGGATCTGAATATACGCGCTGTATTTTTCATTTGTCTTTTCCATGTTAGACCTCTCCTTTTCCTACAATTAGAATATGGTGCATACCCTGTCCCTATTATAAGGGAAAATGCAGGGTTGATGCAATATCTTTATTCATATCCGGCGCTACTTATCTCCCACAATAAAATCCGTACTGCAATAATTCCTAATACTCAGCATTTTTATCTCACTACCGCTTGAAAATCTCCGCTGATAACGCTACAATGGTCTGAGAATATGATATCTAAAACAGATACAAGGAGATTTTATCGTGCAGATTCAGAATAAACTTGCAATGCCGATCGGGGTATTTGATTCCGGCGTCGGCGGGCTTACGGTGGCCCGCGAGATCATGCGCCAGCTTCCAAGCGAGAATGTCGTATATTTTGGGGACACCGCCAGAGTGCCCTACGGCAGCAAATCCAAAGAGACGATCATCCGGTTTTCCAGGCAGATCATCCGGTTTTTGAAGACGAAAGATGTGAAAGCGATCGTCATCGCCTGCAATACAGCCAGTGCCCTTGCCCTTGAGGCTGTACAGGCAGAAACGGATATCCCGGTCATCGGCGTGATCGTCCCGGGCGCCAGGGCCGCGGTGAAAGAGACGAAAAATAAAAAAATCGGCGTGGTGGGCACTGAGGCCACCATCCGCAGCGAGACTTACACGAAGGTCATCCGCTCACAGCTTCCCGATGCAAAAGTCATCGGAAAGCCGTGTCCGCTTTTTGTACCGCTGGTGGAGGAAGGATTCGCAAAGCATGTGATCACCGAACAGGTCATCGACATCTATCTGTCCGGGATGAAAGACACCGACATCGACACCATGATCCTTGGCTGCACCCACTATCCCCTGCTCCGCTCAAAGATCATGGCGTACCTTGGAGAGCGGGTACATATCGTGAACCCGGCGTATGAGACAGCTATGGACTTAAAAGCCGTCCTGGCAGAAAAAGAACTGACGAACCCGTCTGACAATCCCGGCACTTATGAGTTTTATGTCAGCGACGCAGCGGAAAAGTTCACCAGATTTGCCAACTCCATCCTGCCATATGATATCGCAACTACACAATGTATTAATATCGAAGAATACTGATCCTGTATTCTTTCGTATTTTCCGCGCCGTTTTTCATCTCAGGATTTAAGATCGGCCGCCGCCAAACGGTGTACTTTCTTCACTTTCGGACGGCGGCTGCTTGATTTTCCTTTCGGTATTTTTATACAATATTCCAAATGAAATTATATCGAGTTTTCTCCATTTTTTTGAAATTTTATACTTTGATTTTCCCATTTTTTCCTATATAATGGTATAGGAATTGCTAATTTTGTTTTATGCCTGCATAAATATACATATTTCCCACTCATGAACTATGAAGGTATGCACTTTAATCAAAGGAGGTACATATGCCAAAAAGAACAGATATCAACAAAGTACTGATTATCGGCTCCGGTCCCATTATCATCGGGCAGGCCTGCGAGTTTGACTACTCCGGGACACAGGCCTGTAAAGCTTTGAGAAAGCTTGGATATGAAATTGTACTGGTTAATTCTAACCCTGCAACGATCATGACCGATCCGGAGACCGCCGATGTAACCTATATTGAACCTCTGAATGTAGAGCGCCTGGAACAGATCATTGCAAAGGAACGTCCCGACGCTCTTCTTCCTAATCTGGGAGGACAGTCCGGCCTCAATCTCTGCGCTGAACTCTCCAAAGCCGGTATCCTTGACAAATACCATGTACAGGTCATCGGCGTTCAGGTTGACGCTATCGAGCGCGGCGAGGACCGCATTGAATTTAAAAAATCCATGGATGCCATAGGCATCGAGATGGCACGAAGTGAAGTTGCCTACACCGTGGATGAGGCTCTTGCCATCGCTGACAAACTTGGGTATCCGGTCGTTCTCCGTCCCGCTTATACTATGGGCGGCGCCGGCGGCGGACTGGTCTATAACCGCGAAGAGTTAAAAACCGTATGCGCACGCGGGCTTCAGGCCAGCCTTGTGGGGCAGGTGCTCGTGGAAGAATCCATTCTTGGCTGGGAAGAATTGGAGCTTGAGGTTGTCCGGGATTCTGAAAATAATATGATCACCGTATGTTTTATCGAAAATATCGATCCCCTCGGCGTACATACCGGGGATTCTTTCTGCTCCGCTCCTATGCTGACCATTTCTGAAGAATGTCAGAAGAGACTTCAGGAACAGGCCTACCGCATTGTTGAGTCTGTACAGGTTATCGGCGGGACGAATGTGCAGTTCGCACACGATCCTGTCACCGACCGGATCGTTGTCATCGAGATCAATCCAAGGACCTCTCGCTCCTCCGCACTGGCTTCTAAAGCTACCGGTTTCCCAATCGCCCTTGTCTCCTCCATGCTCGCGGCAGGACTCACTTTAAAGGATATCCCCTGCGGCAAATACGGCACTCTTGACAAGTACGTGCCGGACGGAGATTATGTTGTCATCAAATTCGCCCGCTGGGCTTTTGAAAAATTCAAAGGCGTAGAAGACAAACTGGGGACGCAGATGCGCGCCGTAGGTGAAGTCATGAGCATAGGAAAGACCTACAAAGAAGCCTTTCAGAAAGCGATCCGCAGCTTAGAGACCGGGCGGTACGGCCTGGGACACGCCAGCGATTACGACCGGAAAACAAAAGAGCAGCTTTTAAAGATGCTGATCACGCCCTCAAGCGACCGTCACTTCATCATGTACGAAGCACTCCGCAAGGGTGCGTCCGTGGATGAGATTTTTAACATCACAAAAGTGAAAACATGGTTCATCGAACAGATGAAGGAGCTTGTTGAAGAAGAGGAAGCGCTTGCCGCATATAAAGGCTCTCTCCCGGCTGACAGCATGCTGATCTCCGCAAAGAAAAATGGCTTTTCGGACAAATATCTCGCCCAGATCCTTGATATACCGGAGGAAACCATCCGCAATAAACGTACAGCGCTCGGTGTCACCGAGAGCTGGGAAGGGGTACACGTAAGCGGAACCAAAGACAGCGCTTACTACTATTCCACCTACAATGCCGCGGATAAGAACCCGGTTAATACGGACCGGCCAAAGATCATGATCTTAGGCGGCGGCCCGAACCGTATCGGCCAGGGGATCGAATTTGACTACTGCTGTGTACATGCGGCTTTGGCTCTTAAGAAGCTGGGCTTCGAGACAATCATCGTAAACTGCAACCCCGAGACGGTATCCACCGATTACGATACTTCTGACAAGCTGTATTTCGAACCATTGATACTTGAAGATGTACTCAGCATATACAATAAAGAAAAGCCCCTTGGCGTCATCGCACAGTTCGGCGGACAGACACCGTTAAATCTTGCCTCCGAGCTTGAGAAAAACGGTGTCCGGATCCTCGGAACCTCTCCGGCAGTCATTGATCTGGCAGAAGACCGGGATCTGTTCCGCGAGATGATGGATAAGCTCGATATCCCCATGCCGGAATCCGGGATGGCCGCAACCATAAAAGAAGCTCTTGAGATCGCACAAAAAATCGGCTATCCCGTCATGGTCCGTCCTTCCTATGTCCTCGGCGGACGGGGCATGGAGGTCGTATATGACGATGAGAGCATGGAAGAATATATGAAAGCCGCTGTCGGTGTAACACCTGACCGCCCGATTCTCATTGACCGGTTCCTCAACCACGCACTGGAGTGTGAAGCGGATGCCATCAGCGACGGAACCCATGCGTTTGTTCCCGCCGTTATGGAACATATCGAGCTCGCAGGAGTACATTCCGGAGATTCGGCATGCATTATCCCGTCAGTTCACATTTCTGCGGAAAATGTGGCGACAATCAAGGAATACACGAGAAAGATTGCAGAAGAGATGCATGTCAGAGGACTGATGAATATGCAGTATGCCATCGAGAACGGCAAAGTATACGTACTGGAAGCCAACCCGCGGGCATCACGAACCGTTCCTCTCGTTTCAAAAGTATGCAATATACGCATGGTTCCTCTGGCGACGGAGATCATCACCTCAGAGATCACCGGCAATCCATCGCCGGTTCCGAAGCTTAAGGAGCAGGAGATTCCGTATTACGGCGTGAAAGAAGCTGTCTTTCCGTTTAACATGTTCCAGGAAGTTGATCCGATCCTCGGGCCGGAGATGCGTTCTACCGGGGAAGTCTTAGGACTTTCTCCGTATTACGGCGAAGCTTTCTATAAAGCCCAGGAGGCGACACAGACAAGGCTTCCTCTCGGCGGAACCGCTCTTATCTCGGTAAACCGCAAAGATAAGGAAGAGGTCGTCGAGATTGCTAAAAGTATCGCAGATGACGGATTTAAGATCATCGCTACCGGAAATACCTACCAGTTGATCTGTGAAGCAGGGATTCCCGCCGAAAGAGTGAACAAACTCTACGAAGGCCGCCCGAATATCCTGGATATGATCACGAACGGGCAGATCGATCTCATCGTCAACTCTCCTGTCGGCAAAGACAGTGTCCATGATGACAGTTATCTGCGCAAAGCGGCCATCAAGTCCAAGATTCCCTATATGACTACCATCGCCGCTGCAAGAGCAACAGCAAAGGGAATCCGCTACGTGAAAGAACACGGGAACGGCGAAGTAAAATCACTGCAGACACTGCACAGCGAGATACGTGATAAGATATAGGTAAAATACAGATAAAAAGAGGCTGGTCATCCACTGATCAGCCTCTTTGTGTATCTCTTAAGATCATCCCATTCTATATCTTTGCTGCCATCCCCATGATCGGATTATGGTCATATAAAAACTTCAGGATACCATTTCCCTGTATTGAGTTATAGATATCCTTTCCTATCACCGTCGTATATAACAGCGTAACTGCGACAAACAATATCCACACAATAATTGCCGCGCCGGCCATGCCGACCGCGCCGCCCGCCAGACGGTTGAGCAGCCCGAATACCGGAATCTCCGCCACTATGTCAAGTGCAAATATGATTGCCCGCAATATGATCGTAACAATCAGAAATACACCCAGATAGGATACGATATTAATGATCAGCTTTGCCAAAAAGCTTCCCACGTACTGCGCAAATGTCTGAACTCCCAGTTCCTCATAGATCTCACTGTTATTATTCACTGTCAGGAGATTTTTGAACACATCGGGCAGATCTGCCGCTTTAATCGCCGCCTGCTGCATATCCCGCGGAATCTCCATATTATCCAATATGCTCTCTCCGCTCTCTTCTTCCTCGTTTCCGCTGCCTTCGCCGCCCCCGCCGGAAAGCTTGTCCTCCAGCCCGTACTGTGACAAAAGTTCCGGATCTATATTCCCTGCCACAATATCATCTATGCTGATTCCCTTTGTTTCCAGGTCCGCCTCGCTTATACCGGCAGCGCTGAGGATATTCCTTACATCTTCTTCTGTCACATCTTCATCCAGCAGTATATCCATGCCTCCCGTCTGATATGTCTTTGCCGCATCCAGTATTGTCTCACTTACCTTTTGCTCTATCATCTCATCTACCGGAGTATACTGCGCGATCGCTTTCGCCACATGCGGCGTTGCAAAAAACACAATAAGCAGTGTAACTAACGTCGTCACAAGGGACACTGCTATGCGGAGCGCCCCCTGACAGATTCCTATAATAATGCAAATCAAAAAAATTATCCCTACTGTTGCTAATACCCAGTCCATATCTTCTCCTTACTTTATAAGCCGTATATTCTCCATACCATTGGCATCCATCACTATATATTTATTGATCCCAAAAGCCGGAAATATCTCCAGTATATTATTATTCATCTCTCCTTCAAAACGGTGAACTCCGAACCTTGTATAGATACTGCATTTTTTCCCGTCATACAGAATGATCTGGCCGCCCGATATCTTCGCTGATTTGTACGTTCCTCCAAACCCACGGGACAGTACCTTTTTGCCGGAAGTATTGTAAAGCTGCAGTTCATGCCTGCTTGTCCCTTCTGTCTTTAAAAGGATCCCTATATACTTGCTGCTGTGAAATACGCTTTGGATCTCTCCTTTGATCTCAACAGTCGCTGTTTCTTTCGGCTCCTCCTTCCCCTTAAAAATCGTCAGGCAATTATCGCCCACCGCGGCAGATACTGTCTCATTAACAAAGAAGCCAGTGCCCATCACACTTCCTTTATATTCTTTCTCTGTCACCTGATGGTCAATCTTTTCCGCGCCTGCCTCGCCGAAATTATAGTAGCATACCCTTGATGCCATCCCGCCGCTATCAACAGACAGATACACGATCTGCATCACTTCCCCGTCCGGTGATATCGCTATATCTATCGGATATCCGATCCCTATCACTGACGACTTGTGTTCAACCAGCACATTTCCCGCCGTATCGTAGCATATGATCTGAGGTACGGATTCATTTTTCAAAACAGCAGCAACGATTCCCTGTTCGGACACCGCGATCTTCTCAATAGGAAGGGTCGTCTTGATCTCTCCCTTCAGGCCGTCCTTCTGAAAAATCATGATATTGTTGCCGCCCTTGTCCGCAACTGCCGCCGACTGGCTGTTCACATCCAAAAAAGGATTCTTGATCTGATACGGCAAATTCCACTGTTCCTTTCCGCCGCTGTCCAGATATGCGATCCCGTCCCGGCTGAACTTGAGAACACCTCCGGCAAATTCCTCATAATTATTATCTGCTGCGTTCCCTACCTTGTATGTATCTGTAACCCTCACCCGTGTGTAGGCCTGCAGATACAGAAACACAGATGCCGCCGCTGTAATAACAGCCGCTATAGCTGCACCGATAAAAACTTTTTTCAGAAATCTTGTTTTCTGCTGTCTGAGTTCTCCTTCGGTTCCCCGCAGATCAACTTCCCTATACGGCTCTCCCCGCATATAGTTTCCGTCTCTTACAACATACAGATTCTTATTCTTCTGATGTACCATCCGTCTCCCCTTTTGAATTTCTTTTCATCTCCCGTACAGTATAACACATTTTCGCGTCAAGGTAATAATAATTTTTGCCCTATGATGATAAGGTTGCCGTCTGTCAGCCCGTTCATCCTGCATATTTCATCTACATGTCCTCTGTTTCCGTAATTTTTTATACTGATCTTATCCAGTGTGTCGCCTTCCTGGACGATATAATAATTTCCCGGCTGACTTTGGACATCTGCAGTATCTGCCGCCGTATCCGGATTACTATCTGCTTTTTTCGTATCCGGGGCAGCATCACCCTCCGCCGTTTTTTTGTTTTTTTCTTCTTTCCTTTCCCCTTTTTCTTCCTCTCCTTCTTCCTCTTTTTCTTTCTCTTTATTTTCTTCCTCACTTTTTTCCGTTTCCGCTTTTGCTGTCACCTCTCCGCTGACCGTCTCCACCGATTCTGCCGACTTGAGATCATCCGCCTCCTGTACTTGTCTGGTCTCATCCTCCGGTGCATCCCCTTGCACACGGGGGCTGCTCACAGACTGCGACAACGCCTCAAGTGAATTTTGGACTGCTTCCATTTTATCATAATTATTGATGGTTGAGATACCGATCACAAGGACTACAACGACAAGAGCTACGCTGACGGCATAGGCAAATCTCGCATTCTGCCTATGTTCCCTGTATTCCATCTTCTCTTTTACAGCGCTGCGAAAATTCTTTGCAGCTCGATCCTCAACCATTTCGCTGGGTGTAACGCCGATCTTTTTACGTGTATTGATCATATAATTCTGCATGGAAGGATTCTTTTCATAAAAAATGTAATGTCCTCCCATTTGCATTAATTCTCCAAATTTGCTGGCGTAAAACACTTCCTCCTCCGAAGCCGCGTCGCGCCATACAAATATCGTATTATCCCTTTTAAACCGTCTCTCGTGAACTCTCTTAACCCCTTTGTTCATGCCGGCAGGCTGACCTTCCCCGATCAGGCACCATCCGACCATCTCCTGTCCCGAAAAAAATCTTTTCTTTTCTTCTTCAAGCCTGTCCCACGCTTCCCTGCTGATCCTGACATCCGTGCCGGTAAGTTCCACATCGCTCAATTTCAGCGCTCCCGCCACATAGACCACATCCTGATCGTCAAGCTTTAAAATCTCTCCTGTAAGTACAGCACCCACATATCCCTCTTCCGTTTTTCCCTTCAACTGGTTCAAATAAGTATCTACGTAATCTTCCACATATATCTTTGGCTCGTCACAGACATTTCCTATCTGCTTTACATTTTTCGGAAATTCACGTTCCATATACTCTCACCTCATTTTTGGTTATTCTTTGCATATAATAGCATGGGGAAGACGCATATTTTAGCAATCGGTGAAGCCTGTCCCCAGAAATTTGTGACAGTATCCGCCCTTTTTTGACAAAATAAGAGATTTTCTGACGGCAATCCTGTCGCATTAACCGGAATCGCCGGCCTGCTCCTGGCATTAAGATCAATGTACAGACAAGAATAATACTAATAAAAAATCAGCCCCTGGCAGTTTCTATGTCAGGAGCGGAGGCTAAGCGCCAGCCTCGGAGCGGAGAACATAGAGACTGCCAGGGGCGTCCCGTTTTCAATATCTTATTTTACAAACTCTTTCACTTTCTCATAGATGCTCTCTGCATCCAGCCCGTACTTCTTGATCAGCGCCGCTGCCGGTCCGGACTCGCCGTACACATCATTCACGCCGATCTTAAGAACCTTAGCCGGAGCCTTCTGTGCCACCACGTCACAGACCGCGCTGCCAAGCCCGCCGATCACGGAGTGCTCTTCTACGGTCACGATCTTGCCGGTCTTAGCAGCCGCTTCGATCACTGCCGCCTCATCGAGTGGTTTGATCGTGTGCATATTGATCACTGCCGCGCTGATCCCGTCTGCCGCCAGCTTCTCTGCCGCCGCCAGAGACTCAGATACCGGAAGCCCGGATGCGATGATGGTCACGTCGGTTCCTTCCTTAAGAGTAACTGCCTTGCCAAGCTCGAACTTGTAATCCGGATTGTCGTTGATCACCGGAACTGCAGCCCTGCCAAATCTTAAGTATACCGGACCTACATGCTCATAAGCTGCCTGGACTGCTGCCTTCGCCTCGATATCATCCGCCGGGTTGATGACAACCATGCCCGGGATCGTCCGCATCAGCGCGATATCCTCGTTGCACTGGTGGGTCGCGCCGTCCTCGCCTACAGAAATACTTGCGTGGGTCGCGCCGATCTTTACATTCAGCTTCGGATATCCTATCGAGTTGCGGACCTGCTCAAATGCACGCCCTGCCGCGAACATAGCAAAAGAGCTTGCAAACGGAACTTTTCCCGTAGCCGCGATTCCCGCTGCAACGCCCATCATATTGCACTCCGCGATACCGCAGTCGATATGGCGTTCCGGGAATACCTTCTTAAAAGTACCGGTCTTTGTCGCCGCCGCAAGGTCAGCGTCAAGCACAACCACGTCGTCATATTTCCTTCCTAATTCTGCCAAAGCATTACCGTAGCTTTCTCTTGTTGCGATCTTCTTTACTTCTGACATAATGCTTCACCTACTTTCTCTAAATCTGCCATTGCGACAGCGTACTGCTCGTCATTTGGGGCTGCGCCGTGCCAGGATGCCTGGTTCTCCATAAAGGATACATCTTTTCCTTTTATTGTCTTCGCGATGATCGCTGTCGGCTGTCCCTTAGTCTCTCTTGCCTCTTTGAACGCCGCGTCGATCTCGTCAAAGTTATGTCCGTCGATATTAATCACATGGAAGTTAAACGCCTCGAACTTCTTGTCGATCGGGTACGGGGAGTTAACATCTGTGATCGCCCCGTCGATCTGAAGATTATTGTTGTCCACGATCACGACAAGATTGTCAAGCTTCCGGTGAGCGGCAAGCATCGCCGCCTCCCATACCTGGCCTTCCTGGATCTCGCCGTCGCCGAGGAGGGTGTACACTCTGTAGCTGTCCCCGGAAAGCTTCGCGGAGATCGCCATGCCCACTGCCGCAGAGATGCCCTGTCCCAGAGAACCGCTGGACATGTCAACGCCCGGAATATGCTTCATATCCGGATGCCCCTGCAGATAAGAACCCACCTTGCGGAGCGTGGTAAGATCCTCCACCGGGAAAAAGCCTCTGTTGGCAAGGGTGGAATAGTACCCCGGCGCTGTATGTCCCTTTGACAGTACAAAACGGTCGCGGTCTGCCTTCTTCGGATCCTTCGGGTCAATATTCATCTCTTCAAAGAACAGATAGGTATAGATATCCGCTGCGGAAAGGGAGCCGCCCGGATGACCGGATTTTGCACTGTGAACGGCTGTTACAATGCCTTTGCGAATTTCATTCGCAGTCTTCATTAACTCTGATTTGTTCATGATGTTCCTCCTGAAATATTATGATGCTAGGGTCAAAAGGTCATGTTTATTCATGCAAGCATGAATAAACATGATTTTGGGACCCCACAATACATACAAAACCTCTTACTCTCCGAATACTTTCTTATAGTCAGCCTGGAATTTTGCGATACCAGCGTCTGTCAGCGGATGCTTTGTCATCTGCTCGATCACCGCATACGGTACAGTAGCGATATCCGCACCTGCAAGTGCACAGTCTGTCACGTGCATCGTATGGCGTACGCTTGCTGCGATGATCTCTGTCTTGATACCTGCCACCCGGAAGATCTCCGCGATCTCTGCGATCAGATCAGTTCCCCTTACTGATATATCGTCCAGACGGCCAAGGAACGGTGATACATATGTCGCACCTGCCCTTGCAGCAAGGAGCGCCTGATTCGCCGTAAAGATCAGAGTAACGTTCGTCTTGATCCCTTCTGCTGTCAGTGTCTTACAAGCTTTAAGCCCTTCGACCGTCATCGGAAGCTTAACTACCATGTTCGGGTGAATCTTCGCAATCTCGCGTCCCTCTGCGATCATGCCCTCTGCATCAACTGTCGTAGCCTTTACCTCCCCGCTGATCGGCCCGTCTACGATAGAAGCGATCTCTGCGATAACCTCCTCGAATACACGTCCCTCTTTTGCGATCAGTGACGGGTTAGTCGTTACTCCGCAGATAACTCCCATGTCATTGGCTTTCCTGATGTCCTCAACCTTCGCTGTGTCGATAAAAAATTTCATTTCTGGTTCCTCCTTTTACGCTGTGAGTTTTCTCACAATGATCGACTTGTTTCTATGCTGAGATTATATCCTATATAGTCGGTTCCGGTCAATATGCGCCAATTATTATTAATAATTTTTTCTATTAATATTTTAATTTTATTACTTTTGTTTATTTGCCGATATTTCGATTATTTTTGAAAATACAACGTTTTCTTTGTCTTTCCCTTTGTTTTTATTTTAAAAATCCATTCATCATTTAAGATTATTACTAATAATTTTCCAAAATATATTAATTTTTATTTTTTCTGCTCTTCACATAGGAGGTTGTACCCCTCACAATAAGTTTCGGTTCATACTCTACATGGTAGGTGCTGATCGGTTCGATATCCGAATATCTTCCTGCATCTGAGACAATCTTTTTCATGATGATATCGCAGGCGTCTCTTCCCTTGAACACGACAAAATGCTCTATCGTAGTCAGAGACACTTTATGAAGCCTGGCAAACAGCGTATTGTCACACCCCATCACCGACACGTCTCCCGGCACCTTAAGCTTTGCCTCGTGAAGAGCGTCCATGATCCCAAATGCGATCATATCATTAAGTCCCACGATCGCCGTGATCTCTTCCGTCTCACTGAGAAGCTCCTTCGTAAGTTCATAACCGATCTTGTATTCTGAGTCGATATGGGCGACATAACGGTCGATCTCCTCCCTCGCCGCCTTGATCACTACATGATCACGTATCCCCTCTTTCTCATACTCCTTGAGGAACCCTTCCACCCTCTTGGACCGCTGCTTCTGCCTGACCGTCAGCGGCGGTGCAATGTACGCCACATGGCGGTGCCCCAACTCCAGGAGATGTCTTGCCATCAGACGGCCGAGCTTTGAATTGTCAAGCTCCACTGCATCTACATTTTGCTTTTCATTCTGATTATTCACGATAACGACCGGGATATGTCCGGCGATCTCTTCCACAAGTTCCATAAAGCAACGGCTCGGATTACAAGTATAGATGATTCCCAGAGGCCGGATCTGCCACATCATCTTAAGATACCGTTCCTCCATCTTAAGATCCCGCTGCGTGTTGCACACGAACAGGCCGAAGCCCTGTTCCTTTGCCTGCAGTTCTATCCCCTCAAGCAGCATGACATAGTAAGGATTGGTAAGGTTCGGGCAGAATACAACTAAAAGCTTCTCTTTTCTGCCCCCTTTCTGTCCTTTCCGCTTCTGCGGAACATAACCCAGTTTTGCCGCGGCCTGCTCCACCTTCTCGACGGTTTCTTTTGAGAATGATACATTATACTTTTTATTCAGCACCATAGATACCGTGGACTGCGATACGCCTGCCGCCTTTGCGATATCTGTGGACGTAACCTTCCTCCTGCCCATAGCCACCCTTTCTTTTGCCTGTATGTGTGTTTACAGCTCCGTCCTTCCGTCCAACGCCCGCAGAAGTGTTACTTCATCAATATATTCCAGATCTCCCCCTACCGGAACGCCGCTGGCGATCCTTGTCACCTTGACACCTACAGGCTTAATCAATTTGCTGATATACATGGCGGTCGTCTCTCCTTCAAGGCTTGAATTCGTCGCGATAATGACTTCCTTTACATCGTCCGCAAGCCTCGTGATCAGCTCCTTCAGCCTGATATCCTCAGGTCCGATCCCTGCCATAGGGGAGATAGCCCCGTGAAGAACATGATATACGCCGTTATATTTTCCCGTCTTTTCATACGCCGCCAGATCTCTTGTATTCTCTACCACCATGATCGTCTTATGATCCCGCTGGTCACTGCTGCAGATCGGGCATAGCTCGTTGTCCGTAAGCGTACAACATTCCTTGCAGTAACGCACATTCTGCCGGGCCTCCACCATAGTGCCGGCAAGACGCTTCACGTCTTCCTCCGGCATATGGATCAAGTGAAAAGCCAGCCTTGCCGCTGACTTTGCACCTATGCCCGGTAGGCATGTAAACTCTTCAATTAATCTGCTTATCTGGTTACTGTAGTAATCCATATATAGACTCCTTATAAAGCTTCTTCTTTAGAACAGCCCCGGCATACCGCCGCCCATTCCTCCGGCAAACTTCGACATCGCAGAGGATGTCTCCGCTTCCACCTTGTCAAGAGCCTCATTGACCGCTGCAACGATCAGGTCTTCAAGCATCTCGACATCTTCCGGATCTACTGCCTCTTCGTCAAGCTTTACCTTGAGAAGCTTCTTCGTACCGGAAACGGTTGCCTCTACCGCACCGCCCCCTGCGGTCGCCGTAAATTCTTTCGACTCAAGCTCCTTCGCCTGCTCCTCCATCTGGCGCTGCATCTTCTGCGCCTGCTTCATCAGATTCGCCATGTTCCCCGGCATGCCTCCACCCGGGAATCCTCCTCTTTTTGCCATATTAAACATCCTCCACTGTAATTTCCATATTGATAAGATTCTCGATATCTACAAAGCTCTCCTCGAACTTTTGCCCTTCCTCCACATGCCGGACGTCAATATCGATCTCCTTGCCGATTCTTTCCGCAATAGCCTCTTTAATCTCCTGCACATGCTCCACGGTCTTCACTACACTCTCACTGACCTCATCCGGAAGCACGATCTGCAGAACGCTTCCCTCGCCCGCGCTAAGCCTCGCACGCTTCAGATAAGTCTTAAGCAGCGGAGAGATATCCTGTATCATTGCGCGGAAATCCTTTGCTACCGCTTTCACGTCCTCGTTCAGCGCTTTCGGGAGCGCAGGAGGTTCCTTAGGCCTTACCGCCTCATTTTCCCTATTCACATACACTGCCCGTTCATTCTCCCGTGCAGCGCAAAGCCTCTTCTCAAATTCTTCCATCCGCTTTTCCATCATACGCAGACGGCCGGGCAGGGCATCTGAAGCCGCCTCCATCTGAGGCCTGCACAGCTTGATCAGCGCCACTTCAAGAAGAACCCTCTTCTGCGCCGCGTATTTTAGCTGTCCGGAAAGCTCCGAAAAGATACGGATGCAGCGCATGATCGTATCGCTGTCTGTCATATCCGCCTCTTCCCTGAGCCTTGAGAGATTCTCCGCAGACATATCAAGCACATCCTCCGCCCCTTCCGAGCTTTTGATAAGAAGAAGATTTCTCAGATACCAGGTGAAATCCGCGGTAAACTGGGTCAGCTCTCTGCCCTGCATCACGATCTCTTCGACAGTGTCCATGACCGCCCGCGCATCCGCGGCAAGAAGTTCTCTTAAGAGCCTGCTGAAGACTTCGGTATCTACGGCACCCAGCACCTCAAGCACATGCTCATAGGTCAGCCGCTCCCCGATGTAAAACGCCGCACACTGGTCAAGCAGACTTAAAGCATCGCGCATAGAGCCGTCTGCCATCCTTGCGATATAGCGCACCGCCTTTTCTTCCACATCCAGTCCTTCCCTGCCGATCAGCTCCAAAAGCCGCAAGGATATGGTATCAATACCGATACGTTTAAAATCATAACGCTGACAGCGGCTTAAGATCGTGACCGGGATCTTGTGGGCCTCTGTCGTCGCCAGAATGAAGATCACATATTCCGGCGGTTCTTCAAGCGTCTTTAACAGTGCATTAAAAGCTCCGATAGAAAGCATATGCACTTCATCGATGATATAGACCTTATATCTCCCTTCCGTAGGCCGGTACGCCACTTCCTCCCGGATCTCCCGGATATTGTCCACTCCGTTGTTAGACGCAGCGTCGATCTCGATCACATTCATGGAAGCGCCTGCGGCGATCGCCCTGCACATGGCACATTCCCCGCACGGGCTGCCGTCCAGCGGATTCTCACAGTTCACTGCCCTGGCAAATATCTTCGCCACACTGGTCTTTCCTGTCCCCCGGGTTCCGCAGAACAGATACGCATGACCGATACGGTCCGCCAGAAGCTGGTTTTTCAAAGTCTTTACGATGGCATCCTGGCCCTTCACATCTTCAAAGCTATCCGGCCGGAATTTCCGGTACAATGCCATATAAGAAGACATCTAAACTACACTCCATTTCTAAAAAATGCTATACGCCGAAGCTAATCCCTGTAAGCTCCGCTTCCCTGATGATCGGCGCTTTCGGATCAACATATTTTAACTTTCCTGCGACCTCTGACAGCGGCACGCGTACCATCTCATTTTTCTTAACACCGATCATGCAGCCGAACTCGCCGTCTAGGATCGCCTCTGCCGCCGCTGCACCGAGTCTCGTAGAGAGCACTCTGTCGTACGGACACGGAGAGCCGCCCCTCTGGGTATGTCCCGGCACGGTGATCCTTACTTCCTGATCCGTCTTCCTCTGCACCTTCTCTGCCAGTTCATATGCTACAGACGGGTATTTTTCCTTTTCCTTTTTCTTCTTCAGATCTTTCTTGGAAAGCTTCGCGTCCTGCTTGGAGATCGCCCCCTCTGCCACTGCGATGATCGTGAACTTCTTTCCTGCCGCCTTTCTTCTGTTGATGGCATCTACGACCACATCGATATCGTACGGGATCTCCGGGAGCAGCACGATATCAGCGCCGCCTGCAACCCCTGCATGAAGCGTTACCCAGCCCACCTTATGGCCCATGACCTCTACGATAAATACCCGGCTGTGGGAAGTCGCTGTCGTATGGATCCTGTCGATAGTATCCGTGGCAATATCAACAGCACTCTGGAAACCGAAAGTCATCTCCGTTCCCCACAGATCATTATCGATCGTCTTTGGAAGGGTGATGACATTAAGCCCTTCCTGACTAAGCATATGAGCGCTCTTGTGAGTACCGTTTCCGCCCAGCACGACAAGACAGTCAAGATTCAGCTTATGATAAGTGTGCTTCATCGCCTCAACCTTGTCAAGCCCATTCTCATCAGGAACCCGCATCAGCTTAAATGGCTGTCTCGATGTCCCGAGAATAGTGCCACCCACCGTCAGGATCCCCGAAAAATCCCTGGAAGTCAGCATCTTAAAATTAGAATAGATCAGTCCCTTGTATCCTTCCTGAAAACCATAGATCTCCACATCATCACGTTTTGAGCAGATTCCTTTCACCACTCCGCGCATCGCTGCATTAAGCGCCTGACAGTCGCCGCCGCTGGTAAGCATTCCTATTCTTAACATACGTCTACCTCTCCTTCTGAAAAATTGTTGCTTAACACAGTATACCTTATTTCGGACCGTGAAACAAGATTGTTTCAAAAAATGAGGGGACAGGCCAAGCGCATCCTGTCCCCCATAAGACGGTTATCTTACTCTCGGAAATTCAATTGTCACCTTAAACAGATCGCCGTCCAAATACAGCTCGAATATTCCGCCCTGCATCTGTACCAGCGTCTTCGCAATGGAAAGACCCAGTCCGCTCCCTTCTGTACTTCTGGATATATCGCCTCTGATAAAACGCTCTGTCAGTTCATCGGCAGAGATATTCAGCGACTGCTCTGATATGTTCTTCAGATGGAAACGAGCTGTGTTATCCTCCGCAGAAAGCTCCGCATAGACCCGTGTGCCCTCCATGGCATATTTCGCCGCATTGTTATAAATATTCTCAAAGATACGCCACATCCGCCGGCCGTCCGCCCGTATAATCACTTCTTCCTCCGGAAGAGTGAGCACTTCCTTTAACCGCCTCCCCTGGAAACGTTCTTCGAACTCGCCGCTGACCTGCTGGATCATCTCCGCAAGATTCAGGTTCATGTATTCCAACGTTATATTTCCCGAACTCACCTTCGATGCTTCTACCACATCCTCCGTAAGTGTCTTAAGACGCTGGGACTTCTGTTCTAACACCTCGATATATCTTCTTATCTTTGCATCCTCAAAGTTCTCCTGCTTTAACAGCTCCACATAATTGATGATCGAGGTAAGCGGCGTCTTGATATCATGAGAGACATTAGTGATCAGATCTGTCTTAAGCCGCTCGCTCTTGACACTTTCCGCCACCGCAGCTTCCATACCCTCGCCGATGGAATTGATATCCGCTGCGATCTCCCTCTGATCCCCGGTAAGCTTATCCATCGAGATCTCATACCCTAACTCCCCGCAGGAGATCTTCTTGACCGCATTTTTAAGCCGGTTTCTCCCGGCCGCCTTATACACCAGATAAACAAATGCCGCCGCATCCGCCAGAAGCATAACGTACACGATCATCCGTCTGCCGCTTATCACGACAGCAGTCCAGTGAATAAGAACAAATACTCCGAACAGCAGAATCGTCTTCCACACGCAGTTAAGATTCTGGAAGATATCCCTGACAAACACCCCAAGACATCTGAGCAGGCTGTTCTTCCATACTGTCTTACCCTTCACTCTTCTGACAAGGCTCAGAAAACCGATCATAAACATGCTGCAGGTAAACACCGCCATCAGGCACGCGCCCGCAATAAATAAAATGGAATCATTCACATATGATGAGTGATAGTATACAACCTCCGGCTGGAATAATGCGTCATCTTTCATCATACCTGCCCCGATATATACCGGCACAGACCATATACTGATCACGGCTGCCGCCGCAAGTTCCGTCTTCCACCGGTCAAATGCATTCAGATGCAGTTTTTCATCCTTGTCACTACGCCCCGCGATGACCATAAGCCACAGGATACTGCCGATGAAAAATAAAACCGCCAGACATCCCAATACTGCAATCTGTCTCGCACTGCCGCCATACCGTTCATACAGCTCATTCTCCATATAAAATGCATCCTGCACAGGATACGCTGTATCTACTGCCGCCGCGAACAGAAATTCCTCTTCATCAAGGCCCGAGTATTTTACCGAATTTCGCCACAGGGACGCATCAATCCCCTCCATATCCGTCTCGAACTCTGCAAGCTTCGGATTGACGATCACATATCTGCCGGCAGACTTTATCTTTCCGATATTCTCTTCAAGCCCCTCATATGTCCGGTATTCTGTCTTGTTCGTATAGACCCGCCGGCTCTTCGTATCTACATAGATAAAAGAAAAGTTCGTATCTCCTTCCTTCACACTCTCATTGGACGTATGATAGACATTATACTGGTCATTCAGCGCCCAAAGTACACTTTCAAGCATATTATAAGCCTCGTCAAGCCTTCCGTTCCATCGGGGATCATCATTTACCAAAGCCAGGATATCCTCCGCCCCGACAGGAGCAAACTCCTCCGCCTGGGATGCACCGTCATAAACCCAACAGTCCTTATAGACTACCGTACCCTTCTTATCCTGGACACCGCGGAAGCTCCCTTCCGAAAATACCATCTCCTCCGCAGACTCTTCGATGAAGATATTTTCTGTTGACTCTGCATCCTCCTGCGATGCAATAAACTGAAGGCCCCCGCTCTTGATCTTCTTGTAAAAATCAGACATCCGGTAATATTCAAATGTATCATCGGCCTTTTTGCACACGATGATCCCTTCCGTATTCTCATCAAGCCGGATGCTCTGCTCGGAATTTCTGTTGACACCTGAAGTGACCGTCCCGAACCGCAGTCCTGCCCACTCAAGCAGATCACCAAGCCTGTAAGAAAAACCGCTTTTATTCTTCCCGTCAAATGTATTCGTCTTATAGTACATTTCGACATCTACAATCTTATCCGAATTGTATTTCCCATCTGTCTCAAAAAGAGTCGAACTCTTTATTCCCGAAACTGCCTGCTGGCTGTAGTCCAACATTTTCTCGGCAAAATTCCTGGAATCCTTATATTCCTTCGCAGGCTTCCCCGCAAATATCTCCGCACGCAGCACCGGATAGGAAAGAAGCCAGATAAAGCTTGCTGCAATCACAGCCGCCATCACATGAGCAGTCACAACCAGAACAGCTTTGGCAACATTGCTTTTATACCATTTCTCTTTCATAGAAACTCACCTCTATGATTTTTCTATTTTGTATCCGACACCCCACACCACTTTCAGATAGCGCGGCTCCTTCGGATTGATCTCAATCTTCTCCCGGATATGCCGGATATGCACCGCTACCGTATTATCAACTCCGATAGCATCCTCATTCCAGATATCTTCATATATCTGACTGATAGAGAATACCTTGCCCTGGTTCTTTACAAGCAGCAGCAGGATATTATACTCCAGCGGAGTCAGCTTCACTGGTTCTCCGTCTACGGTAACCTCCTTTAAGTCATCGTTTACTGACAGGCCGCCCACCGTATATACTGACGCCTGCCCTGTATCTACCGTACTCCCGAGCTTCGTGTACCTGCGGATCTGGGATTTCACGCGGGCGATAAGCTCCAGGGGATTAAAAGGCTTCGTCACATAATCATCCGCCCCGATATTAAGCCCCAGTATCTTATCCGCGTCCTCCGACTTTGCCGACAGGATAATGATTGGCATATTGTTCTCCTCGCGGATCTTTAATGTAGCCCGTATACCGTCAAGCTTCGGCATCATCACATCCATCACAAGCAGATCAACCTGTTCCCTCTCCAGCATCTTGAGCGCTTCCATTCCATCATATGCCTTCAGCACCTCATAACCCTCCTGGGTCAGATAGATCTCTATTGCCTCCACGATCTCTTTGTCATCATCACAAACTAATATTTTAGCCATCTTCTATCACCTCCCTCTTACTATACAAGAATAGCAGAGATTTTTTAAGACCGATTACGCAAAAATCTTAAGATATTATGAAAAATATCCGGGATACATCTGTCGTTTTTTATCTTTTTATGTCGAACTCTTTCGTCGTTTACTGCGTCTTTACTTATCCGTTTTAGTCTATAATTGTGGTAAAGACTGGAAATTTTACGAAAGATCAGGGAAAAAATATGGAAAATAGAACAATCGAAAGGCTTATCCGCCGTCTGGGAATCGGGGCGACATACAGAGGATACCGCTATCTCTGCTATGGCGTCAGTTTATGTCTTACAGACGAAGAGTATCTGTTATCGATCAGCAAACTGCTCTACCCGATGATTGCCAAAGAATTTAACACTACTCTAAGCAGTGTTGAACGTGATATACGCACCGTAATACAGGTATGTTGGGAAAAGGGTGACAAAACACTTTTACAGGACATCTCGCTCCGCCCGCTGTGCAGCCGTCCGACAGCAAGTGAATTTTTAGATATCGTAGTTGATTACATTCAGCACAACTCGGGCACCGGCTCTGCAATTTAGGTTTTCTTCCCATCTTCTTAAGCTATTTTTAAGATTTTTTTGTTTTCTTTTATAGAAACAACATACTTATGTCACATTTATCTTTTATACTTGGTAGCAGATAGTTGATAAAGAACTTATCACTATCTCCCCCTCATAAAAGTATGCACGACGAATCGTGTAGCACTTTACTCTCATTCCTTTTAGATAACTATAGAAACAACGAGAACCCGCCAGCCGGAAGGCTGACGGGTTCTCGCCGTTCTCCTACATTTTCACCATACTTCCCAGTATCCTTCGGTAAAATACTTTCTGTTCTCCGTCTTTTTTAAGTACATTCATGATCTTTCCGTCTTTGAGAAGGATGATCTTATCACAATAGCTTGCCACCTTCGGGTCATGCGTTACCAATAGGATAGTTTTTTTCATCTCTCTGTTAATATGCGCCAATGACTGGATCACAGTCCTTGAAGCATTGGAGTCTAGATTCCCTGTCGGCTCGTCAGCCAGGATAAGCTCCGGATCTGCTGCCATCGCACGGCAGATCGCAGTTCTCTGCTTCTCTCCGCCGGAAAGCTCATAAGGCTTCTTATCAAGGAGTCTCTGGATACCGAACCGTGCGGCTATCTTTCTCGCTGTCCTTTTCCCTTCTCTTGCATCCTTTTCGCCAAGCGTCAATGGCAGCATGATATTCTCTTCCACCGTCAGGCTGTCCATCAGATAAAAATCCTGGAACACGAATGCCAGCTCCTCACGTCTCACTCTGGCCAGTTTATCTCCGAAGAATTTTACGGTCGGCTCTCCCTTATACAGAACTTCTCCGCCATCCGGCATGCTGATCATCCCAAGTGTCTTTAAAAGCGTCGTCTTACCGCAGCCAGAACTGCCCATGATTCCGATAAATTCTCCCGGTTTCACAGAGAAGGAGATTCCTTTAAGCACCTGATAAGTGATCTTCTCCCCTTCCCCGTTAACCGTATAATAATTTCGGACAAGCTCTTTCACTTCCAGGATTTTTCGTTTTCGCTCCTTTTCCATCCCCGGACCTCCTATACTCAACACTCTATTTTTTATCTTTCACTTCATTCCGCCTTTTTCCCTGTTCTTCGCCCTTCTCCAGCTTTCGTATCATTTCATACATGACCACTGCTGCCGCACCGATTACGATCAGCACCAAAACTGCCGTTATTCCCAGCATTTCCGCCGCATAGCGCAGATTCCACCTCATGCCCAGCTTTTTTTCCGACACATCTGCAGCGATAAAGGCCCATGCCGCAGGTACACTGCCGGCAAAGGAGACCGCGGAAGCCGCCATCATCTCTTTCTTTATACATAGCCGGCGTTTTCTCTCCTCCATTCCCGACAAGGCAAAAAACCGGTATTTCCACTTCATATCATCGTAATCATATTTTGCCTTGATCCATAAAAGGAAGATCATGCAGATCACCAGGATAAAGATATTGATCCCTGCCGCAGACAGTCTGAGGACCTGTTCCTGATGATTTTTTCCCATTTCTACAGATTTCTGATATATAATGCTGCCCTTTTTATAATCCAGGAAATTCACCTGGGAATGTTCTTTGGCGTAAGCATTCACTTCCCCGCAAAGTCTTTCATAGTCCTCTTTTGAACAGGTCTCCGGCGTGCTGATCATGACTGCCATCCCTGCACCGTCCGCAGTTCCCTTGATCTTTCGGAAATGCTCGTCGGAAAATACGATCACCTGCTCCCACACATCTGTGCGCCAGTCTTCTATCGCCCTCGTCTGATATACTCCTGTCATCATCCGGTTAGTCTTTCCTGCAACTTCATACCCTCTCTCAAATTCCATCCCGGCAATGAGATCACGGCCATTGTCAATCCAAAGATCCCGCCTCGCCGCACCGATATACAGCTTCGGAAGGCTCGCGCCGTAGTCGATTCCCAAAAGACTTCTGTCCTCGCGGTTCTTCTGATACACCAGATAAACCTGTTTCCCGGACAGATCAACCCTTTCCTTCGTCCATTTCTCATAATCCGATGCGCTGATTCCCATATGTTCCCCGAAGTCCGGTGTCACCACCCGGACACAGGGCTGCGTCCTGACGCTGATTCCATAGCTTTTTATCAGCCCGCTGATAAATAACGCGTCCTCCTCATCCGCCATCCACACGATATCATAAGGGTATGCTTCATCCTCCAGGACAGGTACATGGTCACAAATCTTAATCCCAAAGTTAAACAGACAGATAAAAATCAGAACAGCCATGATAACGGACAGATTCATATTATAATAGAACCGGTGATACCATTGATCCATCCACAGTACTTTCTTATAATAATCTTTGCTTTTCCGCACCTTTCCGAGCCACCCACCGCCGAGAGACGTCATCAGGCAAAGTACGCCCGCACTTAGTACAGCCGCCGGAACCGCCTTATTTATCTTTCCCCAGTAAGAAAACAAAGACACGAACGACAGAACGGAAAATGCCCCGCCTATGATAACCGGCGCCGCCGAAGGCCGGTAATTCTTTCCTCCGCTTTTCCCCATGGACAGCACAGCGTCCATTCCCAGGCAAAAGATCATCTCATCACAGATGATAAAAACCAGGCCGAACATCACCATTCCCACGATCAGCGTAAGCCTCAGCGGGGTAAGATTCCATCTGACAGAAAAATCACGGCCATGAAGCACCGCCCTCAAAAGCGGCAGAACAAGAAGACTTGCAAGCTGTCCGATCGCTATACCTCCTGCTGCCGAGCAGAGGATGATCCCGCCGTATTCACAGCCGGCAAAGCAAAGCTTATGCTTCCTTTTCATCCCCAAAAGTTCAAACACCGCATACTCATAAGACCTTTTCCGGATGTAGGCGATAGTCATCAGCACCATGAGCATCCCCAGGATCACATAAGTAAGCATAAACACTCCCAGATTGATATACACACTGGTCGCGCTTCCTCTCTTTCCTGTAGTGATCTGTATCAGACTGTCTGAGATAAAGATTGTAATGTAAATGACCGATATGACAAATATCCCGCAGGAGACGATCACTCCAAAATCTCTTCTGCTCTTATACAGACTTTTGAAAAACAACTTTTTCATCGCATCAACCCTCAGTTTCCTGACAGTTTCTAAAACTATGGAATGCTAGAACAACAGCGCTGCAGCCGCAAAAAACACTGCTCCCAATACCTTCACGATCAACATGATGATGGAATATTTCTCTGTGATAGAAGGCTCTTTCCCGCGAAGCCTCAGTATCAGATAGATAAGCTCGCTGACCGCTGCCATAGCTATACACAAAATCATAATCGGCAGACAAGCCGAGATCATCGCATCCAGCAGTTCATTCCCCGTCAGTAACAGCCCTTCCTCCAACAGCTCATTTATGTTAATACCCGACTGAACCATCTGCATAGCTCTGACTAACACAAATGCAAGAATCGCTGCATTGACCGGAAAATCTACCCATATTGCATAATCCATGAACCGTTTTTTCTCTTTTCTGCTGTCCCTCCTACTGTTATTAATCGTTCCTCCGTTCATTGACATCTGCTTTGCTTTTGACATAACGCTCTCTCCTCTCTTAATTTCCTGTCTTAATATATCCGTATTTATTATATATCTTCTGTCGATATATCTATAATCATTATACACCGACTTTCGATATATATCAATACCTGCTTTAGTTTTTTCTATCTTTAATATATATAATCATTCTAATGGATAAAACGTGACATCTTTTCGCAAAAAAATCCCTCCGGGCATCCGCCCGCAGGGAATCTTTTCTCTAATGTTTACCGGTTACATTCCAAAAGACCGTATGTTTCTATATCCGTTAATCTTACATCTCCTCCGCGGGCACACACCTTTATCCCATTCTGCTCATCTCCCGCAAAGACATTATTTGAATGATTATTTTTATAATCGTCGGTAAATAGTTCAAGGGAACTCTGATCAGATAAAATATGTACATCCAGCTCTTTCTTTCCCGTCAGATACAGTACACTGTGTGAGATACCTTTGCTCCACCCGTCGCTTTCACTTCGGTCTACAGACAGCTCCCCCCGCCTGAAATCAAAAGTACATACTGTCTTCCTCCCATTGCCGCAGCGCAGATAAAGCAGCAGCGCCTCTGCGTCCGTCCTCTCAAGATCAATCTTAAACTTCAGTTCATAGGAGACACCATCCCCGGCCCGAATGTCCGCTTCCTCTTTCCCGGCCGTCATCTCAGCCTGATAAACTCCTGCTGTACGGATAGTCTCAAGCTCTTTTACCGGCGGGAACTTAAGCGTCCCGTCCTCTGCCATCTGCACCTCTCTGACGATATTGTATGAGCCGCACCATCCTTCCTTGTAGGCCGGTCCCCAGTCTTTCCAGAACGGCATCCAGTCCCAGCAGTTCGCCCATGCCGCAATCAGCCTGCGCCCATCCGGCGCCAGAAAAGACTGCGGAGCATAATAATCATGGCCCCAGTCAATCTCCCCGTTGGTACGATAGTCGAACTTCCCCGTTTCATAATCAAAATCTCCGACCATATATACGACTGTACGCTCTCCGGCACCCATAGGCGAGACCATCAGCACATATTTATCCCCTACAGGATAAAAGTCTGGACATTCCCACATATAGCCCCATTCGCCGCGGCTCTCCGCCAGCACATTGAAAAATGACCAATGTATCATATCCTCCGAGCGATAGAGCAGAGCCTGGGCTTTATCGTCCCGGCTGGCGCCGCATACCATATAATAAGTATCCCCGTGTTTCCACACCTTCGGATCCCTGAACTGATGAGAAGGGACACCGTCAGGAGGTGTCAGTACCGGATTCCCCTCATATTTTTCAAAATGAATCCCATCCTCACTGTAAGCGATACACTGGGTCTGCTCAAATCCTCTTCCATCATTCGTAACTCCTGTATACATCAAAAACAGCCTGCCGTCATGCTCTATAGCGCTCCCGGAAAAGCAGCCGCCTCTCATGTGGTCATCATAAGACTCGCTTGGCGCAAGAGCGATCGGAAGATACTCCCAGTGAAGCAGATCATCGCTCACCGCATGTCCCCAGTGCATATAATCCCAATGACCGTAATAAGGATTGAACTGAAAAAAGAAATGATATTTCCCTTTATAATAGATCAGTCCGTTCGGGTCGTTGATCCACCCCGTCTCCCCCATGAAATGATAGTGCTGGCGCATCTTTCCTGATTTTACTGCTTCTTTATTCTCATCAATTGCACGCTGTGCTCTCCCGATATTGCGCAGCATTATTTCCTTAGACATAAAACTCCTCCAAATTACCTTTATTTATATTCATCACGGAGTTTTTTTGCAAATTCCGTATTAAGCTTAGACTCACGCCGCGCTTTCTCTTCCTTGATGTGGAATTGTTCTTCTCTCGCCGGAGCGTACTCTTCCCATCGTTTTTCCCATGACTGCCTTGCTGCCTTCATCTCTTCTGTAAGCTTCGGCATCCTCAGATTCCTTTCCGGAAGCTTCGGCACATTAGGAAGCCTCTCCTCCACCGGAAGTATCGTCACCGGTGTTTTCGTCGGCAGCGTCTGATACCAGTAAGCTGTAGAACTCCAGTCATCGGACAGATGATTCGCATGCCCATGCTCTATCGTTACCCGAAGGCTCTTTTCAAACCGCACCGGATCTGTGATGTGGAAACGGTAGGACACCTGGAATCCGTCCGTATCCCCCTCGTGTACGATAGTCCCAAAGAACGGATAAGCATTTCTTTGCATACCCCAGGCATGGTTAAAATAATCCTCCGTTCCGGTGCCGTTAAGACTCGGATATTCCTCTCCGTCGATAAAGAACATATCATTGCCTTCACCCCACCAGCTTCCCTGGTAGTGCTTAACCGTCAGATTGCAGCCAACATAATGACCGGTTCCTTCCACATCAAGAACAGTATAGTTCCCTTCTCCCTTAAAGTTCGTGACATTATTTACCTCCGGGGAATTGGTCTGGACATCCGGTCCCCAGCCGTCGCACGGATTCTCACGCCTCCAGCAGCAATGGAAGTAAGCCGTATCCTCATCCAGCGGCTCTTTATACATCTCATAATCAATATTGAAATACAGGATAAACGGCAGCTCATTCTCGTTCACGATCTCAATCTTTGCCTTCTTGTTGAACGGCATCGGGAAATAACAGGATACTGAACACGGAGCACCGTATCTGCCTGCCTCTTCCGGCTTTAATGACACGTTAAAGGGAAGAGAACTGAAATTCCCCGGATAGCAGTTGCCGATACAGAAAAAATCCCCCAGAGGAGCCAGTACACTCGGCGTATCCTGATCATCCCACGTAATCCGGATCAATGCTTTCCTGTAATAAAACGGATCATAATCATCCCATATAACACCAAGAGCAGGATGGATCTCCATAACCGGCGCCGCCGATGCATTCAGCACCGGATCCAGAATACTCGGTGCCTTTACTTTACGGCAGGAGGATGTCATCCAGATATGGGTAATACATCCCGGCCCCTCCACTTCTCCAAGAACAATGCTCTCCTTTGCCGGAATCTCCCAGTAATCCTGGTTCTTTCCGCGCTGGTCCCAACTTGCAAGCCTTCCGTTCCTTGCTTTCTTAACTGTTGTCAGATCCTGAAATAATCCTGATACTTTACTCATAATATTCTCTCCTTTACCTGTTAGTCTGAATATTTAACCCTTGACTGCTCCTGCGGTCATGCCTTCCACGATGTTCTTCTGGAAGATTCCGTAGAAGATCAGCTCCGGAATGATGATCATAACACTCGACGCCACGATTCCGCCGTAATCAACCGTATAAGTTCCCTTAAAGAATGATGCTCCCATGGACAGCGTATAATCAGACGCTTCCCTCAGCATAACCGATGCGAACGGAAATTCATTCCATATATACAGTACATTGAAGATCACTACTGTAGCGATCACCGGTTTTGTCATCGGAAGGATAACCCTGATCATCAAATCCCATATATTACACCCGTCGATCACCGCCGCCTCATCGATCTCCGTAGGCAGAGATTTCAGATATCCCACAAGAAGCAGCGTATTGAAAGAGATCGAAGTCGCGATATACGGAAAGATCAGCGCCAGTTTCCCCCTCAGTCCGAAGAACACGTTGATCTTATATACCGGAAACAGCAGGATAAACGGGGATATAGACAGTCCCATGATCAAAAATCCGTATAAAAGCTTTCTGAACTTCTCGTTTTTAAATTCCATCCTTGCAAGGACGAAAGAACTGAAAAATGTGATAACTAACTCTGCCGCAAGCGAGATCACACAGACAAAGATCGTATTCCCATACAGCCTCGGAAAATTCAATGTCTCCATCGCATGCCTGTAATTGTCGAAATTAAATGTCTTCGGAAGCGACAGCGGCGAGGATAAGATCTCCGAATTAGACTTAAAGGAAAGAACCAGCATCCACACAAACGGGAATACTACCAGTATCGTGATCAGCGCCATCAGGATGTACTGAACCGCTTTTTTTCTCTTGTTTACCATATTACCCCTCTCTTTCCTTTGTAACTGTACTGTAAACCGCCGTGATCAGCAGAGACAGTAAAAATGTAACTGTTGCAAGTGACATTCCATACCCGTAATCACTGCTTGAAAACGTCATGGAATAGCTGTATGTTACCAGCGTTTCGGACAGATGGTTCGGACCACCTCCTGTAGTCTGCTGCACGATCTCAAATATCTTAAATACACCCGTGATGATCAGTACAGCTACCGTAGAGATCGTCGTGCGCATCATCGGGATAATCACATATCTGATCTCCTGCACCGTACTTGCGCCGTCAATCTTTACCGCCTCTAAGACATCTCCGGGAATCATCTTGAGTCCGGCGATAAATATCGTCACAAGATATCCAAGCTGCTGCCAGAAATAAATGATCGCAATGCTATAGGGCGACAGCTTATCTCCGCCGATCCATTTGGCTTTAAGCCCCCCTGCCCCGATTGCATCAAGGACATTATTGATAATACCGATATTTGGATCAAGGATATATACCCATATAATACCTACAATGATAGGCGCTATGATCGCCGGCGAGAATATAAGAGCTTTTGAAAAATCCACAGCCTTTAACCTGTTATTCAAAAGCAGAGCGATCGCGAAAGATAATGTCAGCAGCAGTACGAATGCCAGCACGAACATGACCATCGTATTTTTAAAGGAAATCCAGAAGATCTTATCCTGAAACAGTCTTGCATAATTCTTCAGCCCGGTAAACTTCGCCTGCCCGATTCCCGAATACTTCGTAAAACTGTATCTTACCGCTATGATGACCGGAAGTATGATAAAGATACTGTAAACGAGCAGCGTCGGAACCATGAGGCCGATCTTATATTTTTTCTTACTTAACCAATGCATGAATATTAACCCGTCTTTCTTATGCCTTTTCCTTAGTTTCTTCTTAAATATTATGCTTCCCGGTACCGGACTTTCTCCCGGCACCGGAAACCGCCTTTAAAAAATTACTTGCTGTTTGCCAGCGCTGCGTCTAACTTGTCAAGCGCCTCTGCCGGCTGATATGTGCCCTGGAGGACACCGAATATACCGTCATACAACGCCTCCTGAACTGCAGAGGAAACGGTAAGGTCCGGAGCCGCCTGCGGACTTCCCCATCCATTTGCAAGCGCATCTATCATCACATTCATCGAATACTGGCTGTCAGAAGCTGATGCTCCCTCATAATTTGTAGCCGGGAAGATAGAACCTTCATAGGAAAGTTTTGCCGCTTCTTCTCCATAGTAGAATTTCAGAAATTCGTATACGCCTTCCTTTAATTTCTCATCATCTGCAACTGCCGCACTGACACCGATCGGCGCTGACGGAACCTTCATCGCGATCTCCTGGCTGCTCTGCGTATCGCTGAATTTCGGTCCCCACCAGAATCCGATCTTATCACCGATATTCTCATCAAACTCTGCGCAGTCCCACTGCCCGGTTCCGAACATCGCTGCTTTTCCTTCATTAAACAGCTGCTTTGCATCAAAATACTCTATCGTGGCCATATTCTCCGGAAATGCTCCTGCATCCTTAAGTCCCTGGAACTTCTCGAAGCAGGCAGTAAGCTCTTTATTATTAAATTTATCTTTTCCGTCAAGGATATTTCCGATATTGTCCTCCCACCCGTATCTTGCAAGGAACTCATTGAACTCCCACATTGCGTATGCACTGTTCTTGCTTCCGATAGAAAGAGGGGTAACTTTGCTGTCCTTTAACTTCTTGATGATCTCGATAAAATCTTCATAAGTCGTCTCATCCGTCGGATAGTCTGCCTTCGCCTGATCAAAAAGCTCTTTATTGTAGAAGATACCCTGTACATTACACTGATACGGAAGTCCATACTGTCCGTTGTCATCCTTAAAAGCCTCTTCCATACCGCCCAGCGCAGTCTTGATCTCTGCGTTTTCGTCAAGGAACTCCGTTAAGTCAAGCAGCACTCCTGCCTCGCTGTATTCCGGCGCCTCGGAGCCCTCGATCCAGAAGATCTGCGGCAATGTGCCGTCTTCCGCTTTTAACTTCATGTTCTTTGAATGTGTCTCTGTATCTGCCGCCTCAAACTCTACTTTATATTTCCCCTCATTTGCCTTATTAAAAGCCTCTACAATATTATTCGTAACTGCTTCCTGCTCCGCCGGATTCGCTACATGGATACCAAACTTGATAACTGTTGCACCGCTTTCATCTGTCTTGGCTTCCTCTCCTCCGCCGCCTGAACATCCTGTCATCAGCCCCAGTGACATAGCGCTGACCGTTACTGCCGCCAGTAATCTCTTTAAATTCCTGTTTTTCATAATTGTCCTCCTTCTCTTATCAGTATGCATTGTGGAACCCGTTCCACATTCGTTAAAAAAATAATTTGATTGGGATTTGCTCTCCGTGGTTCTTTGTTGTGGAACCCGTTCCACTAAGAGCAAAAATAAAAATCTGAAAGATGCGCCTCTTTGATTTCCTTAATCCCATTATAATACGCCTGTGCCGCTTGTCAACTAATTTTTCTGTCTTCTCTTTAATTTTGTATATAATTACAGAATTTTAAGATTGATTTTTGTTGATTTTTACCATCCAGCGTGTCCTGTATACCCATTATATGATCGTAGTGTTCCCTTTTCTCAGCTCTACTTCCAGAGTTATATTCTTATCTCTATATACTCTCCCGCCGATCAACCCATAGATCAGCTGAACAGATTCCCTCGCCAGGCCCTCGATCGGCTGCACTACTGCCGTCATCTTCGGCTCGACCATCTCCGTGATATAGGTCCCGTCATAGGATACGAATTTAACATCTCCCGGTACCTTCCTGTGCCGGCGTATCGTCTCATTCATACACTCGATAGCCAGACGGTCAACAGCAAAGACCCCGTCAAATTCAAGCCCTTTTAAAAACACATCCTCCACAACCTCCCGGTAATATCCGGAATCAAGACGGTTCCACTCAAGCTCATAACAGATCGTCTGTATACCGTGCTGCTTCATCACACGCTCAAATTCATAGTGTCTCTCATGGTAAGGAGATTCCACCTGCGTAGCTCCTCTGAAATGCAATACCTTTTTACAGCCATTGGTGATCAGTGCTTCTGCCGCCAAACGTCCTCCTTTTCTGTGGTTCACCGCGACTACGGGAATCTCCTCCCCCAGATAACGGTCAAGGGCAACGATCGGCTTATGTATTTTCTTATACTCCTCCACGTCTAAAGAATGTACGCCGGTTATCACACCGTCCACAATATGCCTTCTCAACATATCAAGGTATTCCAGTTCCGCATTGCTTTCCTTCTCTGTGTTGCAAAGCATCATCTTAAAACCGCAGCGGTATAGCTCTGCCTCAGCATGATCTACAAACTCTGAAAAAAATGGATTGGATACATTCGGCACGAGAACTGCCACGATCCCCGTTTTTTTATGGTACAGATTCCTTGCAAGCTCGTTAGGAATATAATCCAGCTTCTTCATTGCTTCTTCAATCTTCACTCTGGCTTCCTCTGATACATAACCGCTTTCGTTTAAAAATCTTGACACCGTGCCGACACCTACGCCAGCTTCTTTTGCAACATCTTTGATACTAGCCATACTCTGCCTCCTTTCTGTCAGATTTCCTATCTCTATTTTAAAATATTTTCGGAAAAAGTCAAATGATTCGGGATAAGAAAAACGGAAAATCCATACAATGCAACGGATGCTGTCATTAGCAGGACATTTTATTCCACCGCTGAGAATAGGTAATCTTAAAAAGGCTTAAAAACGAACATGGAATGAAATATTGCGTTTCCTAGGGTATCATGTCATAATGGAAGAAACAAATTCGCATCTATGAAAGGAGCCGGATATGACAATTGCAGAAGCTGTGGAAAAGATGGTTCTCGGTTGGGATGGAAATATTCAGGATATTAATCATTTTCTTAAAGTCCATTCCTTTTCAAGGCTGATAGGGGAACGCGAGGGATTAACGTTACAGGATTTAAGGACTCTTGAATTTGCGTCTGTTCTTCATGACATCGCAATCCCATTGTGCCGTAAGAAATATGGGAATACAGATGGAAAGAAGCAGGAAGAAGAAGGAATTCCTCTTGTCCGTCGTTTTTTTGAGGGGACAGACATCGAGCCAGAGGTTCTTGAGAGGGTAGTATATCTGGTCGGAAACCATCATACATTGACGGATATTGACGGCATAGATTATCAGATACTGATAGAGGCAGATTATCTGGTCAATGCGTATGAAGGGAACTATTCTGAGGCAAATATACGGAATATGCTGGAAAAAACTTTTAAGACAGAAACAGGAAAACAGCTTTTAGGATCAATGTATTTAAACGGAAGACAGTAAAGGAATGAGCTGAAAGAAGAGCTGTCAGAGACGGTTTACAATCTGAAGGAATTTTATATATCTATGGCTAAGGAGGATAAAGGGGTTATTGTCAGTATTTATTAGTTCACTTAGAGGTGCTTTAAAGCCATTCTGGATTTACTGGGGGACTCTTGTGGGAGGGTGTATGCTGTTTCTTATATGCCCCGTTTTGCTGTTTGTCATTCTCCCGGTAATTTTGATCATGATACCCATTGGGCTTATCATTATATATTTTGTTGGCATCAAGGTGCAGCAAAGGAGCAGATTGAACAAGGTAAGCCAGAGGATCGTACTGGCTTTCGGGTGTTCTTTTCTGATCATGGCGATATTTCCAGTATTTTTCTGGGTATATGACATTGTTAAATGGA
>CATLEM010000007.1 GCA_949916155.1 uncultured Dorea sp. | reverse complement strand
AAATATACATATCATTGAAAAAAGATTTCAGCCGGGGAACCATCAGGAAGACTTATAAGAAGAATATGGCTTCGAATGCCATAAGCGGCTGGAAGAGTAAGAAAACTTATTATGTAAAAATCCGTGGGTATAAAAAAATAGGGAAAAGCAAGTATTACGGGGATTGGAGCAATGTAAAGAGAGTAAAAGTCAAATAGATGTCAAAAGATTCTAATTCTAAACAATGTTGATGTTACTAAGAGAGGCGGAAGAGAGAAGAATGAAGAAAAAAGCGATGAGTAAGTTGACGGCTTTTTTACTTGTGGTGGTTATGTGCATGGGATTATGCGCAGATGTTACTGTCAATGCGGAGGAAACTGATAGTGATACATTGCAGCGGAAAGAACAGATTGAGCAGGCTGAGCAAATAGAACAAATAGAGCAGAGTAAACAGGCAGAAGAAGCAGATACAGAAAAGGAAATGGAACATCAAAAAATTCCAGGAAAAGATAACAATGTAGAAGAAACAGATAAGATAGCAGAAAAGGAAAAGGTTGCAGTATTAGAGAATGAAAAAAAGGGAGAAGATATAAAAGTACAAAAGCTGTTAGGACAGGCTGACGAGATGGACAAAGAGCAGGAGATAGCGATACTTTCATCTTTCAATCTCAACAATCCAAGAATCGAGATAGATTCCAGTATGACTGCGGGACAGAAAGTAACATGGGATTGTATATGGTTTGGGAGTTATCCGCAGGCAGAGGTAGTGGCCTCGGTAGATAATTATGCGGCTATAGACAAAAGTATGCTTAAAAAGGGTGACATTATAGAAGACAGTAGTTTGTATAGCAAACTGCAAAGCGCATCCGGTTGGAATGCCAATAATGATGTTATGGTAGATGGAAATAAATACTGCAGGATAAAAAAGAGTGATGCTATATATACAAATTCAGGCAGTAGTTATTATAATTGGTCAGATTCTGTTACATATCATTACTTCAAATATGAACCAATCAAATGGAGAGTATTAGAAGTGGAGGAAAATCAAGCGCTTATTTTATCTGATATATTGTTGGATGATCAGAAATATAATACTATATCTGAAGATATTACATGGGAAACCAGTACTATTCGAAGCTGGTTGAATGGTTATGATGCAATATTCAATAAATATGGGAATGACTATAGTGATAAAAACTTTATTGGGAGCGCATTTTCTTCAGACGAAAGATTAGCAATAGTAACTACTTCTGTAGTAAACGATAATAATATGAGTTATGGAACTGAAGGGGGAAATAATACGTCAGACAAGATATTTCTTCTGTCAGAGTCCGAAACATGTGGGGAAAGCGCAATATCTTATGGGTTTATATCATTAAATAATATCTGTGATGAAGCGCGTAGAAGTAAGAATAGTACATATGCAAAAGCGATGGGAGTATGGTACAGCTCGAGAGAAGCGTATAAGGGTAATTGTATGTGGTGGTTGCGTTCACCTGGTACAGTGCCTAAATATGCTGCGACTGTTAATGAAAGCGGCGATATGCATTATTATGATCATGTCAATGATGAATTTGGGGGTGTGCGCCCTGCTTTGAATCTTAATTTATCATCTAAACTTTATACATATGCGGGAACTGTGTGTTCTAATGGGGAAGAGAAAGTTTCTGTTTCAGAAGATAATAATCCGACAGGAAATACGGGGGCAGCAAAGCAGAATCAAAGCATTAAAACATCAGCATCATCTTATACAAAAGCGATTGGCTCAAAGTCATTCTCTCTCGGCGCACATGCAAGCGGAGGCGGAAATCTTACTTACGCTTCATCAAGTAAAAAAGTGGCAATGGTGTCTCCTGCCGGTCAGGTATCTGTAAAATCATATGGGACGGCAACGATTACAATTAATGCTTCGGCAACACAAGATTACAATGCTGCCGCAAAAACGGTGACGATAAATGTTGTGCCGAAAAAAAATTCATTAAAGGCAGTAAAATCACCGTCAAAGAAAAAGGTGAAGATATCCTGGAAAAAGGATAAATCTGTAACAGGCTATGAGATATACGTATCGCCGAAAAAGGATTTCAGCAGAGAAACTATAAAGCGAATTTATAAAAAGAATACAGTTTCAAAAACCATCAGTGGTTGGAAGAGTAAGAGAAAATATTATGTAAAAATCCGTGGATATAAAAAAATAGGAAAAACCAAATATTATGGAGCATGGAGTAATGTTAGGAAAGTAAAAATCAAATAAATGTCAAAAGATTCTAATTCTAAGCAATGTTGATGTCATTAAGATAGGCAGAGGAGAAAAAATGAAGAAAAAAGTGATAGGTAAATTGTTGACTTTTTTGCTTGTGACGGTTTTATGTGTGTGTTTATGTGTAGATTTTACTGCCAATGCAATTGATAGTGGAATATTGCAGCAGACAAAGCAAAGCGGAGATACTGAGCAGGTTAAACACGAAAGAGAAGAAATGGCAGCTCCCAAGCTGAGAAATCCAATAATTGAAATAGATTCCAGCATGATGGCAGGACAGAACGTGACATGGGATTGTGTCTGGTTTGGGAGTTATCCGCAGGCAGAGGTAGTACCTTCGGCAGATAGTTACGTTGCTGTGGATAAAAGTATGTTGAAAGACGGCGATATCATAGAAGATGAAAGTTTATATAGTAAACTGCAAAGTGCATCCGGGTGGAATAGTAATAATGATATTATGGTGGATGGAAATAAATATCGCAGAGTAAAAAAGAAGGATGCCACTTATACAAGTGCTGAGAGTAATTATTATAACTGGCCAGATTCTGATACATATCATTACTTCAAATACGAGCCAATCAAATGGCGGGTGCTGAATGTAGATGGAAATCAGGCGTTGCTTTTGTCAGATATGGCATTGGATGACCAAGAATATAATACAGAGTCTGGAAGTATAACATGGGAAACCAGTACAATCCGAAGTTGGCTGAATGGTTATGGTGCGTCATTTAATAAACAGGGCAATGATTACAGTAGTAAAAACTTTATTGGAAGTGCATTTTCTTTAAACGAAAGGTCAGCAATCGTAAATACTTCTGTAGTAAATGCTGATAATATCAGTTATGGAACCGATGGAGGAAACAATACGACAGACAAGATATTCCTCTTATCAGAATCAGAAGTTTATGGGGACAGCGCAGCGCAGTATGGATTCGTTTTATCAGGAAGTTCTCAGGATGAAGCGCGTAGAAATAAAAGCAGTGTTTATGCGAAGGCAATGGGAATATACAGCTATACGAGTGGTGAATATAAGGGTAGCTGTAGTTGGTGGTTACGCTCACCGGGCATTGATATTGGTAATGCTGTGAAGGTTTATCATGATGGAGCCATCTATAATGATATTTACCTTGTTCAAAATGGAAGTGATAGTGTGCGGGTAGCCTTGAATCTTAATTTATTATCTAATCTTCATGCTTACGCAAAAACAGTGAATTCAACTGAGAAAGAGAATATCCCTGTTACGGAGATTAAACTGTCAAAGAATCAATATCAGATGAAAACCGGAGAAAGAGAGCAGATTACGGCATCTGTCTTTCCGGAGAATGCGACAGATAAAAGAGTGACTTGGATTTCATCTGATAATTCCGTTGCAGAGATAGACAGTAATGGTACCGTGACAGCAAAAGCATCAGGAAAGTGTATGGTTCAGTGTACAGCAGTAAGTGACAGTACGATTAGTCAATCAGCAGAGATAGAAGCTTTCACAGATAAAACGGAAGATACAGGTTCTGAGAATAATCCGGCAAATAAGCCGGCAGGAAATACGGGACCAGCAAAGCAGAATCAAAGTATTATTACATCAGCATCAATTTATACAAAAGCGATTGGTTCAAAGCCCTTCTCTCTCGGTGCAAATGCAAGCGGAGGCGGGAATCTTACTTTCGTTTCATCAAACAAAAAAGCGGCAACGGTATCTCCCACTGGCCAGGTATCCGTTAAGTCATATGGGACGGCGATAATTACAATTAATGTTTCTGCAACACAGGGATATAATGCTGCCACAAAAACGGTAACGGTAAACGTTGTGCCGAAGAAAGGTTCATTGAAAGCGGTAAAATCGCCGTCAAAGAAAAAGGTGAAAATATCCTGGAAGAAGGATAAATCGGTAACAGGCTATGAGATATATGTATCGCCGAAAAAGGATTTCAGCAGAGAAACTATAAAGCGGACTTATAAAAAGAATACAGTTTCAAAAACCATCAGCGGTTGGAAGAGCAAGAGAAAATATTATGTAAAAATCCGTGGATACAAAAAAATAGGAAAAACCAAATATTATGGAGCATGGAGCAATGTAAAGAAAGTAAAAATTAAATAAATTCAGAAAGATGCAAAAACGAGTTTGAAGAGAGGGATTGAAGATGTTAAAGGGCGGCATGTGCTTGAAAAGGCTAAAATGGATATTTATCACAGGTATCATATGTCTTCTCACCTTTTCTGACTTTATAGAAGTGAAAGCGGACGAGCCATACGAGATGGATTCTGGTGTGTCTGTGTGCGCTGATAATACATACTCAACAAATGTCAGTGTTGAGACAAATGCTTCAAGCTATCAGTGTGTACAAGGTGAGAAATTTAAAGTCGAGATTACGGTGAGAACGGAAGAAAAATATGAGGAGGGTATTCACAAATATATTGGGTATCTGGCCTTTTTGAAGAATGGGTGGCAGCAGATTACTTCTTGGTATATTGACGGAGGCGCTGTCAAATACACATTTACACTGGATTCATCAGATTTTAAGGATTATTACAGTGAAAAATATCTTTTATTTACCGCATCGGTTTTCCCGGTTGATAATTTTACTACCGGAGCAAGCTTATATGATAAAAATTTTACCGTCAGCTTTCCGGCTTCTGCATATACGATAGAATATGATGCTAATGGGGGATCCGGGGCGCCGGATGCTCAAACAAAATATTATGGAACTGTATTAACGTTAAGTGCTGCAAAACCGACCAGAGAAGGTTATACATTTTTAGGATGGTCAACGGATAGTACTGTTTTGAGTGCAGCTTATACTGCCGGAGGGGAGTACAAGAATGACAGCTCGGCAACGTTATACGCGGTATGGAGAAAAAATACTTATACCGTAAGCTATGATGCCAACGGAGGAAGCGGCGAGCCGTCATCCCAGAAAAAGGTTCACGGAGAAGCATTAACACTGAGCAGTACAAAACCTTCTAAAGCAGGATATACATTTTTAGGATGGTCAGCAGACAAAAGCGCTGCAAGTGCATCCTACAGCGCCGGGGGAGATTATACAGAAAACAAGGATATAACCTTATATGCAGTTTGGAAGGAGAATACACCGAATGCAGATGATGATAATTCAGGTAATAATACAGATAATAGCGGCGGTGCAGTAAATGTTCCCGTAGGCGGTTCGGAAACCGTACAAAAAGAACAGAGGATTAATACATCAGCATCATCTTATACAAAAGCCATTGGTTCAAAAATGTTTTCTCTCGGTGCAAGCACAAACGGAAACGGGAAGCTTTCTTATACATCATCAAATAATAATGTGGCTTCAGTTACTGCCGCGGGACAAGTGTCTGTAAAGTCATATGGTGCTGCAACGATTACAATCAATGCATCGGAAACACAAAATTATAGAGCCTCAGCAAAGCAAATCTCCATAAAGGTCGTACCAAGGAAAATATCGTTAAAAGCAGTGAAATCGCCTGCGAAGAAAAAAATGAAGATATTGTGGAAGAAGGACAAGTCGATAACGGGATATGAAGTATACGTATCGCAAAAAAGAGATTTCAGCAGCAAAACAATCAGACGGACTTATAAGAAGAATACAGTTTCAAAGACAATTAGCGGCTGGAAGAGAAAAAGAACATATTATGCAAAAATCCGGGCGTATAAAATCATAGGAAAAAATAAATATTATGGGTCATGGAGTAACGTGAAGAAAGTGAAAATAAAGTAGTACTTAAGGGAGAAAGGCAGAGGGTAAAAGGATGAGGAAATGGGAGAAAATTTTTTTTGGAATCTTTATTGTGTTAATCAGTCTTACGGTAAGCAATATTTGCGATTCGGATATTGTATATGCCGCGGAGCCAAAAGTATCTGTAATAGCTGAGGGAACCTGCGGAACAAATGTAGAATGGTCTTTGGATTCCAATGGCAGATTAGTGATAAGCGGTTCGGGTGAAACCAGCAGTTACTCAGCGGACAATTATGCGCCATGGTATCCATACAGAGAAAATATTACAGAGATACAGGTATTAAATGGAGTAACAGGACTTGGGAGCGGTGTGTTTTTTGAATGTAAAAATGCTTCTGATATAAAGCTTCTGGGAAAGATTAAAACGATTGGTGATTATGCATTCAAAAACTGCACATCTCTAATGTATATTACACTGCCTTCTTCATTGGAGACGCTTGGGATGGAAGCGTTTTACGGGTGCAGCGGATTGGGAACGATTACAGTGCCGTCCAATGTCACTTCGATTGGCAAAACGGCGTTTGGTTCTTGTACGAGGCTGGTGTCTGCTTCAGTCGATGCCCATATTACAGTCCTTGAAGATTATGTGTTTAACAATTGTACATATTTATCGTCAGTGACTTTGCCAAAGGGATTAAAATCAATAGGAGCGTCAGTATTTGATTCTTGTACAAGATTGTCAGCCATCTCGTTGCCAGATAGCCTGGAAACAATCGGAGAAGGTACTTTTGGGGCTTGTTCAGCCTTAAAAAAGGTGGTAGTTCCTGGAAACGTGACAGAGGTTGGCAGTGCTGCATTTGGATATTGTGTAGAATTATCAGATATAGAGTTGCCGGATAGTTTGGAAAAAATAGGGGATTCTGTATTTGCTTATTGCAGTAAGCTAGCATCTATTGATATACCGTCAAATATAAAAACTATGGGTATGGGATGCTTTATGGAGTGTGCTTCGCTTGAGAAAATTGAAATACCAGAAAATGTATCCTCTATAGGTACTTTGGGATTCTGGAACTGCACAGCATTGAAAAAGCTGTCATTTTTGAACACAGATACAGTTATAGGAGATTATTCTTTAAATGGGTGTACAGGAGTAGAGGCAATATATGGACATAGCGGTTCAACGGCAGAAGCGCTGGCGGTAAATAGCGGCATCCCATTCTTCTCATTTGAAGATAAATCAAATTACGATATAGAACTGAAGAATAAAAATTGTGTATATAACGGGAAAGAACAGAAACCTCGGATAGATATCAGATTTTGCGGAAATCAATTACGTGAAGATAAAGACTACCATACAGCATATCAAAATAATGTTGATGCCGGTACAGCGGTTGTTACAATAAGCGGAAAAGGAAGGTATCAGATTGAAATAAAGAAAGAATTTATGATAATCCCACAGTCTCTTGAGAGGCTTACGGTATCTTTAGACGACAGCAATTCATATTACAATAAAAAGCCGATACAGCCGGCTGTTGTTATAAAAGATGAAGATAAAGAATTGGTAAATGGAAAAGATTATATAATCGATTATAGAAATAATACGGAAGTCGGTGATGCAACAGCGGTTATTGAGGGGAAAGGAAATTATTCAGGTACGTTGCAGAGAGGATTTCAAATTAAACAGGCATCCCAGATAATAACTGCAAATTCTCTTAGTAAGGCAATAAAAAGCAAAAAATTCAATGTAAAAGCAACAACGAACGGGGACGGTGGGCTGACATACCGCAGCAGCGCACCTAAAGTCGCAGCCATTGATAAATCAGGAAATATAAAGGTAAAGTCATATGGCAAAACGACGGTTACAATCAGAGCGGCTGCTTCTAAAAATTATAAATCAGCCGAAAAAAAGATTACTATCCAAGTTGTACCTAGACGAGCAGTAATTAAAACAGCATCCGCAAAGCGCGGAAGAAAGGTAATGCTTAAATGGAAAGTAGATTCATCTGTTTCGGGATATCATATGTATTTATCAACAGATAAGGAATTCAAAAAGGATACGATTGAGAAAAAATACGGCAAAAAAAGCAGTGGGAAAAAGCTCTTAGGCGGTTTGGAAAAAAGAAAAACGTATTATGTAAAAATCCGTGCTTATAAAAAGGTAAAGGGAAAAACATATTATGGTTCGTGGAGTAAAATAAAACGGGTAAAGATAAAATGAGACTATAGAAAGGGGATTTTATCATGGCTGTGTTTGAAGTAAATCCATCCAAAATAAAGCAGCAGGCAGAGGTGCAGGAGAAAATAAGTATTCGTTTGGATAAACTGGATGACCAGATAAGAACCTGCAACAACCAGTTGAAATCTTGCATGGAGATCAAAAGCTATAGTTCGATTCAGAAATATCTTCAATCAGTCAGTCAGAGGACAGAGAAGCATGCAAAATCCGTAAGGAATATGGCCTCAATATTACAGAATATCTCTGAATTATATAAGAACACAGAGAATGAGATTAAAGGAATATCTGTTAAGCATGAGGAAGTGAATAAAGGAGATGCCAAGGCGGATTTAATTTCCAGATTTTCTAAAATCATAAAAAATGCAGATGATAATTCGGTGCTTGCTATTATTGCTTCTATTATGAGTTTATATAACTCTGGATACGAGGTTGGTAATAGCGAAAGTATTGCAGAGTTGTATTCGAAAATATTGGGTACATCCGGAGATGTATTGGATTTTGCAAAAGAAGGGTACGACGGATTATCCCAAGTTGGTTCGGAAAAGTGGAAGAATTTTCTGAAGAAATATACACCGGCAATGGACATAGCAGGAATTGGAGCTGATGGACTAGGTTTTGCAAATGCATTTTTAGATACTTACAATGAAAGTGAAAGTATTGCGGATTTTTTGAAATCAGACGGGAAAGTCATAGGCAGCGGTGTATCATGGTGGAAGGATATTAAAGAATTGGGCGGTACTGAAGTGGGCACAGGAAAGGCGGCGGCTATAACATCTATGTTTTCTATGGGATCATATGCTATAGGAGATACTATGGATATGATTAAAACAGGAGATTACAGCGGACAGAATATTGCAGACGCCTTTATGGGAACAGGTTTCTCTGGATTAAATGAACTGCTGTCTTCTTATACGCATGGAGCAATCGAGATTGATACAGAAAGCAGTCTGAATATTTTTAATAAGAATATAGCTGCTACTACAGATGTGATTTCAAAAACAAACTGGGGAACGGGAGCGCAGGCAGCGTTAGGCATTGCTGCAACTCCAGTTGTTGCGGTATGGTCGATGGGAGAGGTATTTGTAGATATAGGTTATGGAATCGGTGAAAGCATTAACAAGTTAATATGGAACAAATGATAAGAATCAGCAATGGAAAAGAGGTGCTTAAATATGGCGGCGGAGATTAAAGATTTATTACCAGTTGGAAGTGTAGTCTTTTTGAAATCAGCAGTAAAAAAAGTTATGGTTATTGGAATTAAACAGAAGAATCGGCAGAATGATACGACATATGATTATGCAGGCGTGTTATATCCAGAAGGGTACATAAATAATAATATTTTGTTTAGCTTTAACCATGAAGATATCATGGATATTGTTTATCGGGGTTATGAGAATTCTGAGCAGGAAGAGTTTTTACAGATGATTCAAGACACTTTAGAAAAGTATCCCGAGGATAAAACGGAAAAAGAATAATAAAACACTAAAACACCAATAAAACAATTGGAAGTTGAATATATAGTCTGAATATGCTAGAATTCATTCAAGAAACTCATAATGCCCATCCTGTTAGAATCAGGGTGGGCGCTTCTTACTGAGAAAAATCCAATTCAGGGAACATACTAATCGTTCTAAAGGTATCGCAATGGCAGAAGAAATCTGCCGAAAATACCGCCGCGATGGCAGGTTCTTCGATGAAATATTAGAGGCAGGTGAATAAAATGGAAAAACTTATACTCGAAAAGCGCCAGCTTTGCGATATACAGGGCCGGTTGTCACACTTTTGACGTCGAAATGGCCATAGATGATTTGAAAGAACTTTATCAGCGAAAAGGAGAGTTGCAATGAAAAAATTGACGGTATTATTTTTAAGCTTTTTGTTATGCTTTTGTATGTGTGCGTGCAGCCAGAAAAAAGATGAGGCTGCAGAAGAGAAAAAGACAGTGACAGAGACTGAGCCAAAGGAATCCGATGTCTCGGAATCTATGCCTGAGTTCTCGGTGAAAGATCTTGAGGGCAATACAGTTACCAATGACATATTCTCACAGGCGGACATTACGGTGGTGAATTTTTGGGCGACCTACTGCAGCCCGTGTATCAATGAGATGCCTGAGCTTAATGAGTGGTCAGAGTCCATGCCGGAAAACGTTCAGATCATCGGCATCGCGGCGGATGTGCCGTCGGAGGATTCCGACCAGTACGCTTTGGCGCAGCAGATTGTGGAAAAGACAGGCGTGAAATTCGTAAATCTATTGGCGGGAGAAGAATTCATTCCCATTATCCGGGAGATCGTCGGAGTTCCTACTACGTTTTTCGTGGACAGTGAGGGAAAATTTGTGGGCAGCCCCATTGTCGGCGCGGACGTAGCAGGATATAAGAGCTTTGTGGAGGGATATCTTGATGCGTTGGAGTAAAGAGCTGCAAGGAGATGGGAAAAATGGGTACGAATGGACAAAATAACATTCTTCTGAATATGAAGAGAAAACAATCGGCGCAGGTAGTTGTCTCACTTGCCGCGGCCTGCATGATGGCGTGGGGGATTTACCGGGGAGAGGTGGCTGCCGTGTTTGGAAAAGCGGTCAATGTCTGTCTGGAATGTATCGGATTGGGGTAAACTTATGAGGATCAGTCAGGAAATAAAGAGAAAACTTATTCAGATTGCCGCGTTTGGCTATTCCAATACATATCTTCGCAATTTTACCGGCGGACAGCTTTATAAGGGCAGGTGGAAGCAATTCTGCAACCCGGGGATGAACTGCTACTCCTGTCCGGCGGCAAGGCTTTCCTGCCCCATCGGGGCTATGCAGGCGGTAAGCGGCGCGATGAATTTTAATCTGAGCTTTTATGTGACCGGGTTTGTGCTGGCGGTGGGCGTCGTATTCGGAAGGGCGGTATGCAGCTATATCTGTCCGTTCGGCCTGATACAGGAATTGCTATATAAAATCCCATCGCCGAAGAAAAAGCTCTGGAAGGGATTTACCTATGTGAAATATGTTCTTCTGGTCTTTTTTGTCCTGCTGTTCCCGGTGACAATTACAAATGAGCTGGGGATGGGAGCGCCGGCGTATTGCGAATATATCTGCCCGGTAGGGACATTGGAGGGCGGCCTGCCGTTACTTGCCACCCACCCGGAGCTTAGAAAGGTCATCGGCGCGTTGTTTTCCGTAAAGGCAGTCATTCTGGCGGCGACGCTGATCGGATGCGTCGTCATCTGCCGGTTCTTCTGCAAGGTGATGTGTCCGCTGGGGGCGATTTACGGCATCCTGAATAAGATCAGTATCTACCATATGGAAGTGGATAAAGAAAAATGTATCTCCTGCGGGAAATGCCGTGCCGTGTGCCCGATGGACGTTGACCCTGTAAAGACGCCGGATTCCGCCGAGTGTATCCGCTGCGGGAAATGCGCGGCAAGCTGCCCTAAAAAGACGCTGGTGCTTCGGTTTCGGTCAGGGAAAACGTCAAAAATATCTTAGTGAGTAAATGTCGGGAGGTAATATCTTGAAACAGAATATTAAAATATATAAAGAAAATTATGAATATCTGCCCGGCAGGTTCATCGAGAAAATAGAACATGATATCCGATGCCTGCTGGAGGCGGACATTGCAGGATTGAAAAAAGTTTATCTTTTCGGAAGCTGTGCACGGGGGGACATAAGAAGCAGCAGTGATGTGGACCTTTTAGTAGTTACGGATCGAAAGATCAGTGACAGAGTTCTTGCTGCCAATATCCGTTGGTCATTAGATGAGCCGATAAATGGAGTCAGGACAGATGTTGTCTATAAGAATGAAACATCGGAAGAGGTAAAGAATGTATTTGAGAATACCGTTAACCGTGAAAAAAAGATGATTTTGGAGGTGATCAGATGATAAAGAATTCCTATTTGGATATTGCAGAAAATGATCTGCAATATTTGGAATCAGTGCTTGCCATGGGCAGCACATTTTACAATCAGCTTGCGGTGCAATGCCAGCAGGTTGCAGAAAAATATTTGAAGGGGTATCTGGATAAGGTTTTTGTTGATGAAGATGTGGCTGATTTATTGCGGAGACATAACATGAAAAAAATTGCCTCAAAGTTAAATGAGATGAAAGCTGGATTAGAGCTGGATGTTATCGGGCTGGCATATCTGACGGATTTTTACTATGATGCAAGATACCCGGGAGACGATTTCTACAACGTGACGAAAGACGATTTTGAAAAATGTCTGTCTGTTATGTACGATACGGTGAATAAGCTGCGGAAGGAATTCGGGGATTAGAAAGTGCGCACCCTAACTCTTAAGACTTTCTGAAATACCGTCAAATTCCTTGACAAATCGCCGCTCTGTCGCTATGATAATCTTTAGTCAAAAATAAATGCAAAAAAGGCAGTGAAAAAGAGGAGTACGCACCCCTGCCCTGACAGAGAGAACGGTCATGAGGCTGAGAGCCGTTTCAGGATGCAGCGTGCGGAAGGTAGCTTTTGAGCCGGACTGCTGAACCGCTGTGCATGCGGCGTCTACCAAAAAGAAGATGCAGACGCTTGTAAGAAGCCGCAGAACCCCGCAGAAACTAGGCAGTCCCGGAGTCGTTCCCGTTATCGAATAAGATGAGATATAGAGAATATTTTCTTCTATATAAATAAAGGTGGTACCGCGATGATCAATCGCCCTTTACAGTGTAGAGGGCGGTTTTTTACGTCCTCAAATGTGAAAATTATGTGAAGCAAGGAGAGAGACGATGGGTGAGAATCTGAACAAAACCTACAATCCAAAGGAGATTGAGGCAAAGCTTTATGAGAAATGGTGTGAGAACAAGTATTTCCACGCGGAGGTGGACAGGGATAAAAAGCCGTTCACGACAGTGATGCCGCCTCCGAATATCACCGGGAAGCTGCACATGGGCCACGCCCTTGACAATACGCTGCAGGATATCCTGATCCGCTACAAGAGGATGCAGGGATACAATGCGCTCTGGGTGCCGGGTACAGACCACGCGGCGATCTCCACGGAGGTCAAGGTGACGAATCAGCTTAAGGACGAGGGGATCGACAAAAAGGAGCTGGGGCGCGAGAAGTTCCTTGAGCGGACCTGGCAGTGGAAAGAAGAATATGCCGGGACGATCGAAGGACAGCTTAAAAAGATTGGTGTTTCCTGCGATTGGGACAGAGAGCGTTTTACCATGGACGAGGGATGCTCAAAGGCAGTAGAAGAGGTATTTATTAAGCTATATGAGGAAGGATATATCTATAAGGGTTCCAGGATCATCAACTGGTGTCCGGTGTGCAAGACATCTCTTTCTGACGCGGAAGTTGAGCATGAGGAGCAGGACGGGCATTTCTGGCACATCAAGTATCCGATTGCAGGAAGTGATGATTATCTTGAGATCGCCACGACGCGTCCTGAGACAATGCTTGGCGATACGGCTATCGCGGTACACCCGGACGATGAGAGATATAAAGGTATCGTAGGAAAGAAGGCGATCCTGCCGCTGGTAGGAAGAGAGCTTCCTATCGTTGCAGATTATTATGTTGATAAAGAGTTCGGAACAGGTGCGGTTAAGATCACGCCGGCTCATGATCCGAATGATTTTGAGGTTGGGAAGCGCCACAACCTGCCGGAGATCAACGTGATGAACGACGATGCCACCATCAATGAAAACGGCGGGAAGTACGCGGGCATGGACCGTTACGCGGCGAGAGAGCTGATGGTAAAGGAACTTGAGGAGCAGGGACTTTTAGTCAAGGTCGTTCCTCACAGCCACAATGTGGGAACCCATGACCGGTGCCATACGACAGTGGAGCCGTTGATTAAGCAGCAGTGGTTTGTCCGCATGGAAGAGCTGGCAAAACCGGCGATTCAGGCAGTGAAGACGGGGGAGCTCAAGTTTGTGCCGGAGAGATTTGACAAGATCTACCTGCACTGGCTTGAGAATATCCGTGACTGGTGCATCTCCAGGCAGATCTGGTGGGGACACAGGATTCCGGCGTACTACTGCGACGAGTGCGGCGAGATGGTCGTATCAAGGACAAAACCGGAGGTGTGCCCGAAGTGCGGCCACGCCCATATGACCCAGGACGAGGATACGCTGGATACATGGTTTTCCTCTGCGCTGTGGCCGTTTTCCGTGCTTGGATGGCCGGAAAAGACAGAAGATCTTGATTATTTCTATCCGACGGACGTGCTGGTGACCGGATATGACATTATTTTCTTCTGGGTTATCCGTATGGTATTCTCCGGATATGCACATACTGATAAATCACCGTTCCATACAGTGTTCATTCACGGCCTGGTGAGAGATTCCCTGGGACGCAAGATGAGCAAGTCTCTGGGAAATGGCATCGATCCTTTGGAGATCATCGACCAGTACGGTGCGGACGCACTGCGTATGACCCTGGTGACGGGAAATGCGCCGGGCAACGATATGCGTTTCTATCATGAGCGGGTTGAGGCGAGCCGCAACTTTGCCAATAAGGTGTGGAACGCATCCAGATTTATCATGATGAATCTGGGAGATAAGGAGTTAACGGAGCCAACGGGCAAAGATTTCCGCCCGGGAGACCGGTGGATCATGTCGAGATGCAACAATCTGGTTAAAGATGTGACAGAAAATATGGACAAATTCGAGCTGGGAATCGCTTTGTCCAAATTATATGATTTCATTTGGGACGAATTCTGCGACTGGTATATCGAACTTGCCAAATACCGCATCTATCATGCAGACGAGGATGCACAGAGTGCAAATGACGCCCTCTGGACATTGAGAGAGGTGCTGAAAAAGGCGCTCAAGCTCTTGCATCCGTATATGCCGTTTGTTACCGAGGAGATCTACAGCAAGCTGATCCCTCAGGAGGAGGCTCTGATGATGTCACAGTGGCCGGTATACGAAGAAAGCTGGGATTTCCCTGCTGCGGAGCGGATCGTGGATCATTATAAAGAGATCATCCGGGGAGTGCGTAATGTACGTGCCGAGATGAATGTTCCTAATTCCAGAAAGGCAAAGGTATATATCGTATGTGATGATAAGGAGCTGTGTGAAGGCCTTGCATACTTAAGCGATGCGGCGCAGACTATGGCGGCGGTCAATGAGCTGGTCATCCAGCAGGATAAAGAGGGGATCGCAGATGATGCGGTGTCTGTCGTAGTGCCGGATGCGTCTGTATATGTACCGCTCGAAGAGCTGATTGATTTTGAGCAGGAAATGCAGCGGCTTACGAAAGAAGAAACACGTCTTACAAAGGAGATCGCCCGTGCAAAGGGGATGCTCAGCAATGAAAGATTTATAAGCAAGGCTCCGGCAGCGAAAGTTGAGGAAGAGAAAGAAAAGCTTGAGACTTACCGACAGATGATGGCCCAGGTGCAGGAAAGACTGAGAGGATTAAGGAAAAGGCAAATCTGATTATGAAAAAAATCCAAATAAAAAAGCCTGAGATAAAGGGAACATTTCACAGGCTTAAAAATCTGAAAAAAGAGGATATAAAAGCTTACTGGAAAGTGAAAAAGGAGCGGCGCCAGAGGATTCTTGAGGAACGCAGAAACAGTGCGTTCGCGAAGAAGATGCAGCCGGTTTACAAGTGGATGAACCGGCTCTCGCTGCTGTTTCACGCGCTGCTTTCCTGCCTGATCAATTTTGCCATTGAGGCGGTCTCGAGACATTCGGCGGTTCAGGCGTGGCAGTTTATGACAGAGACTCCCCTTGTATTTTTGTACAATGCGTTTATGATATTCATGACATTTTCTGTCGTGTATCTGTTTAAACGAAGAGTCTTTGTGCGTATCATTATCAGCGTGCTGTGGATGGTACTGGGAGTTGCCAACGGTTATATGCTTCTTAAGCGGGTAACCCCTTTTAATGCGCAGGATCTGAAAGTCGCGACAGATGCCGTCTCACTGATCAACAACTATTTTAACGGGTTTGAGTTGATCATGCTTGGCATCGGCATCGCGGCAGTCACGGTATGGGTCGTATCCATGTGGCGCCGGGGCGGACAGTATAACGGTAAGCTTCACCGCATCCGGGCGCTGGCCGGGATTGCAGTCTGCGGGGCGCTGTATGGCTTTATTACAGATGCTGCTATCGATAAGCGGGTAGTATCCACGTATTTCGGAAATATAGCGTTTGCCTATGAGGATTACGGTCTGCCTTATTGTTTTATGGCGAGTGTGTTCAATACAGGGATCAACGAACCTAATGATTATAATGAGGATACGATCACACAGATTTCAGGCGGCGGCAGTATCGTTAAGAATGAGACCGGACTTAAAGACAGTAAGAAGCCGAATATCATCTTTGTGCAGCTTGAGTCTTATTTTGACGTGGCAGAATCAGAGTTTTTTACGACATCTGAGGATGCAAGCCCCAATCTCAGGAAGATGTATGAGAAGTATTCTTCCGGGTACTTTAAGGTGCCGTCTGTGGGGGCGGGTACAGCAAATACAGAGTTTGAGGTGCTTACGGGGATGAATCTCAGGTATTTCGGCCCCGGGGAGTATCCGTACAAGACAGTGCTCAAGGAACGGCAGAGCGAGAGTGCGGCATCGGCACTGAGTGCACTAGGGTACGGGACCCATGCCCTTCACAACAACGGCGGCAATTTCTACAGCCGGGCGAAGGTGTTTGACCATATTGGCTTTGACACCTATACCAGCAAGGAGTTTATGAACATCCTGCAGTTTACAGAAAATGGCTGGGCGAAAGATGACATCCTGATCCAGCATATCATGGAGGCTATGGATACGACTGAGCAGCAGGATTTTGTGTTCTGTGTAAGCCTTCAGGGACACGGTGATTATCCGGAGACTAAGGTGATCGAAAATCCCAAGATCACGGTAGAAGGGATCGAGGATGAAGCCTTGAAAAACAGATGGGAATATTATGCCAACCAGGTGTATGGAATGGACGAATTTGCGGGTAATCTTGTGAAGGCGGTCAAAGAAAGAGACGAGCCCTCAGTGATCGTCTTTTACGGTGATCATCTGCCAACGCTTGGGCTTAAGGCGGAGGACCTTAAAGGGCGGTATCTTTATAATACCAATTATGTCATTTGGGATAATATCGGCCTAAAGAAAGAGGACCGGAATATCCCGGCATATCAGATCATGGCGGATGTGTTCGAGCGCCTGGATATCCATTCGGGGACGGTGTTCAACTACCATCAGGAGCGCCGCAAGACAAAAGGATATCTGGAAGATCTGGAACTTTTACAGTATGACATCCTTTATGGGAGACAGTATGTGTACGGCGGGAAGGATATGCCGGTCAAAAAACCCCATATGGTGATGGGCGTCCGGGATGCGGCGGTGACGGATGTGATCGAGCATCTGGATGGCAGCAGCAGCCTGTACGGGGAGAATTTTACAGGAAACAGCAAAGTCTTTGTTAATGGAGTCAGACAGAAGAGCACGTTTCTCAATAATACAAGGATAGAACTGCCGGAGACGAATCTGAATGAGGAAGATGTGATATCGGTTATCCAGATGGGTTCCAGCAATACGGTGTTCAGAGCTTCCGATGAGTATATTTACCGGGAGGGGAAGCTGATCGTCCAGGAGGGTACAGGTACAGATGTTACGAAGTCGTGGCAGGAACAGGAATTTACAGAGGAAAAATAGTCGGAGATGATGATGGCAGACAGGATACCGGAAAATTATAAAGAAGCAGTGAGTTATATTGAGGGGCTTCCGAGATTTACGAAGAAACATTCTTTGGAGCACACAGAAGAGTTTTTGAAAAGACTCGGCAATCCCGGACTTGACAGGAAGATCATCCATGTGGCCGGGACTAACGGGAAAGGCTCTGTGTGTGCGTATATGCAGGCGGTTCTTGCGGCCGAGGATAAATGCACCGGATTTTTTACTTCGCCTCATCTGGTAAAGATCAACGAACGGATCCAGATTGACCGTCGTCCGGTGGATGACGATACCTTTTACCGTATATTTTTAAAAACGCTGGAGACAGTACAAAAGATGCAGGAGGATGGTCTTGAACATCCATCGTATTTTGAATTTCTTTTCGGTATGGCGATGGAAGTATTTGCTGCTTCAGATGCAGAGTACATCATCCTGGAAACAGGGCTTGGAGGACGTCTCGATGCTACGAATGTCATTAAGCATCCTTTTCTCACAGTGATCACCTCCATCAGCCTGGATCATACGGATATTCTCGGAGATACGGTAAGTGAGATCGCGGCGGAGAAAGCCGGGATCATAAAGGAGGGAGTTCCGGTTTTCTTCGACGGAAGCAGCCAGGAGGCCTCGGAGGTTATCAGGCGGACTGCGTCAGAACGAGGGGCTCCTTGCAGAGAAATCTCGAATCTTGCGTACGAAATCCGGGAAGTGAACCGAAACTGTATTGCATTTTCGGGAAATAATGCGTATGATAAGGGTATTACATGGCGTGTCCCGTTCTGCGGACTTTATCAGGCAGCGAACGCTTATCTGGCGCTTGAGGCACTTGGATATGTGTTTCGCGGGTGTGATCCTGACAGGAAGAAGTGGGCGCTGGCGATAGCCTCGGTCAGATGGGAGGGGCGCATGGAACAGGCAGCGCCGCATCTGACAGTAGACGGGGCGCATAATCCGGGAGCACTCGAGGCGTTTGTACAGAGCATACGTCTCCTGCCTGAGAGGGACAGAGAACTTCCGGTCATTGTTTTTTCGGCGGTGTCGGATAAAAGATATGAAGAGATGGCCAGGTACCTGTGCAGAGAGATAGAAGCGAAAGCATATATCGTGACAGAGATTGATGACAGGCGGAGGGTGCCGGCAGAAGAGCTTGGAGAGCTTTTCCGGAAATATACGGTTTCTCCGGTATTTGTAAAAAAAGAGATAAAAGAGGCAATCAGCCAGGCTTATGAGGTGAGAGGGGACAGGGAGATATACTGTCTCGGTTCTCTCTATCTCGTGGGTGCCGTGAAAAAATATCTGACAGGAGGCAGCGGAAAATGTTAGATTTTGCAGAAGAACTGAAAAAATTCCAGCCGAGTCTGGAAGTAGAAGATATTGAAGGTGCAGTTTATCAGGAGGATCTTACAGATATGACAGATATTCTGCGTGAGATGATAGAACAGACGAAGTAGCGGAGATAAAGAGGTTATACAGTCTATGGAATATACAACAAAGCTGATGTACCAGTCGAACTACTGGTACAATGACGGTCTGAAAAAAGCGAATATCCGCGACATGAGCGGTGCAGTTACCTCTCTTCGGCGTAGTCTGCAATATAATCGCGGAAACGTTGCCGCAAGAAACCTTTTAGGCCTCGTCTATTACGGCAGAGGCGATGTGATCGAAGCACTCGTTGAATGGATCCTCAGTAAGAATTTTCAGGCAGAGGATAATATTGCTGATTATTATATCGGTAAGATACAGGAAGTCCCTGGAGAGCTTGAAAGCATCAATCAGGCGGTCAGGCTATTCAACCAAAGTATAGAGCTTGCGGGGCAGAACGGCGAGGATCTGGCGATCATCCAGTTAAAAAAGGCGATCGCTGTGCATCCGTCCTATGTAAAAGCGCATCAGCTTCTGGCGCTTTTATATATACAGACAGAGCAGTTTTCGGCTGCGAGGAAAGAACTTCGTACAGCTCACAAACTGGATACAACCGATGAGATCACGCTTCGGTACATGCATGAGATCACACAGATCAGAAAGTCCAGGCCGGCCCGGGCAAGAGACAGAGGAAAAGGAGATGGAGAGAATAAGGAGCAGACGGTCACCTACAATATCGGAAATGAGACGATCATTCAGCCGGCATCCTCGGTTTTTAAGGAGAATTCAGGTCTCCATACTTTCCTGAATATTGCGGTCGGCGTGCTTGTCGGCGCTGCGGTCATGTGGTTTCTGATCATGCCTGCTGTGTCGGTGGGAAGACAAAGAAAGCTGAATGAGAGAGTTGTTTCTTTCAGCGATAAGATTGCCACTCAGGAAGCTCAGATCAGCGCTCTTAAGACAGAACTTGAGGAATACAGAGTTAACAGTGAGGAGAGCGAAGATCTCAAGGCACAGTCGGCGTCCACGCAGGAGAGCTATGAGATCGTGCTTGATGTTGCCAAACATTTTGCCGCAGAGGACATGAGTGATAAAGAGATGATGGAGCAGATGCTCAAGGTGTCCCGGGCATCTCTTGGGAAGGCCGGAAAAAGCAGGTACGATGAGGTGGCGGATGATCTGTTTCCACGGATGTGCGAGAAGCTGTACGGTACTGCAGGCGAGGAATTTGAGGCCGGTGATTATGACGGCGCGATCAGCAGTCTCGAGAAAGTCGTAAAGATGGATGAAGGCTATAAGGATGGCAAAGCGCTTTTGATGCTTGCCCAGTCTTTTGAGAAAAAGGGAGAGCAGGATAAAGCCAACATCCGTTATCAGAAGCTTGTAGAAAAATATAAAGGAAAAGAAGCGGCGGGAACAGCAAAAAAAGCGTTGGACAGCCAGAATGAAAAGGGACAGAAGAAGACTAAGGACAATCAGGACGGCCAGGACAGTCAGGACACAGAGAGCAGCGGTCAGGACGATCAGGATACAGAGAGCGGCGGTCAGGATGATCAGGATACAGAGAGCACTCAAGATGACAGTGAAGAATCAGAATAGATAATATTACGAAAGAAAAGGATATGTAAAGATACATATCCTTTTTATTATATTAAATAAGAGGAGGGAGCATATGAAATATCAGGTACAGGAAAATTGCCTGACGATTTTTCTGCCCGGTGAGATCGACCATCACAATTCGGAGGAATTAAGAAAAGAGTCAGACCATCTGATAGAAAGGAATCATATCCGGTATGTTATTTTTGATTTCAAGGAGACAGATTTTATGGACAGTTCAGGGATAGGAGTTATCATGGGGAGATACCGCAGGCTGTATATGCTTGGCGGGGAAGTATGCGCGGTACATGTAAGCGAGAGGATGAAAAAGATATTGACGATGTCCGGAGTGACAAAAATAATGCAGATCTATGAGGAGGATGATTAGATGGAAAACACGAATGAAATGCAGGTGATCTTTGACAGCCGTTCATCAAACGAGTCGTTTGCGAGGGTGACGGTGGCTTCTTTTATGACGTCCTTAAACCCTACGGTGGAAGAGGTGTCTGATGTGAAGACCGCAGTGTCGGAAGCGGTGACCAATGCCATTATCCATGGCTATGAAAATGAAATACATAACATATATATCCGCTGCCGGACAGAGGGACAGACACTCTATCTCGAGGTCCGGGATGAGGGAAAAGGGATCGAGGACGTAAAACAGGCGATGGAGCCGCTTTTTACCAGCAAACCGGAGCTTGAGCGTTCTGGTATGGGATTTTCTTTTATGGAAGCATTTATGGATAAGCTTGAGGTGATATCTGAGCTGGGAAAGGGAACTGCAGTGAAGATGGAAAAGACAATTGGAAAAGGACGGAGATTATGGACCGCACAATCGCTTTGATTCAGAAATCTCACGAAGGGGATGAAGAAGCAAGAGCACAGCTGGTGGAAGAGAATGCGGGTTTAGTCTGGTGTATTGTGAAGCGTTTTTACAACCGCGGGGCGGAAGCCGAGGATCTGTTTCAGATCGGCAATATCGGCCTTTTGAAAGCGATTGATAAATTTGATCTTGAATATAAGGTGAAGTTTTCTACCTATGCTGTTCCGATGATCTCCGGAGAGATAAAAAGATTTCTCAGGGACGACGGGATGATCAAAGTCAGCCGGTCACTTAAGGAACTGGCATACAAGGCGTATCTTTGCCAGGAAAAGCTTCAGGAAGTCCTGGGAAGAGATCCGTGTATCGCAGAGATCGCGAAGGAGCTGTCTGTTTCTGCGGAGGAGCTTGCGATGGCGATGGAGGCAGGCGGAGAGATCGAATCGCTGCAAAGATCCATTTATCAGGGAGACGGACAGGAGATCAGGCTTATGGACAAGCTTCCGGGGCAGGATGGACAGGAAGATAAGATCGTGGATCATATGGTGCTCAATCATCTGCTGATGTCCCTGGATTCCAAGGAACGGCAGCTTATCTATCTGCGGTATTTTGCAAACAGGACGCAGACACAGGTCGGGGAAGAGCTGGGCATCTCTCAGGTGCAGGTATCCAGGATGGAAAAGAAAATTTTAAAACAGATGAGAGATCAGATCTGACAGATTTCTTTGTGTATATTTTGAAAGAAACGCAGCATACTAACAGAAAAACAAAGGAAGGTGTCAGTATGGAAGAAGCAAGAAAAAAGCTCAGGCTGTGTCTTGTCCTTGTGGTAGCGGCAGCGGTCATCGTCGGTCTGATCTATTACTTCGGCGATATGAAAAAGAGCGGCGATATGAATGGGGGAACACTGGTAAAGCAGACGGAATGTGACGTGAAGACAGCGTCAGCCGCGGACATCGGAGGTTGTTATGGCATCAGGCAGTGATACAATCTATATAAAGGCGGACCGCAATATTGAAGTGACTAAGCCGGAGGTAACGCTTGGAGATGTTTTAAAGATCGAGTGCGCCAACCCTACGGTTACTTCCAGGGTCAGGACTTTAAAGCTGTTAAAATTCCATGATACAGACAAAAAAAACCAAAACCGTACTTCAGTGTCTATTCTTAAAGCTATTGAGTGCATCCACGAGGTATATCCTAATTCGGATGTACAGAATATGGGTGAGACGGATTTTATCATTACTCTGGAGGAGCAAAAGACCGGGGGACAGTTCCTCCACTGGATCAAGACAGTCTTTGTAGTTGTCATAACCTTTTGCGGCGCTGCATTTTCCATGATGGCGTTTAACAACGACGTTGATGTGACAAAAATGTTCGGCCAGGTGTATGAAAGCCTTACAGGAGCCAAAAGCCCGGGATTTACGATTCTGGAGCTTACGTACAGCATAGGAGTTATTATAGGGATTCTTACATTTTTTAATCATTTTGGCAAAAAGAAATTCACGGTGGACCCGACACCGATGGAAGTAGAGATGCGTCTGTATGAAAATGATATACAGACAACACTGATTGAAGATTTTTCGCGTAAAGGAAAAGAACTGGATGTGGGCAGCACAAGCCGTTCTGGCCATTCTCGGACTTAGCGCAGGAGTGGCGGTGGCGGCAGGGCTTTTCTCCTTTATTATCGGGTTGGGAGTTATCTCGGATTTTGCAGACCGCACACATACAGGGGAGCATATCCTTCTCTATGAGGACAGCGTGGCACTTGGGGGGATGCTGGGAAATATATTCTGGGTGTACCATATCTCCATACCTGGCGGAAGCGTACTTTTGGCAGTATTCGGTATATTCGCGGGAATATTCGTGGGCTGCTGGTCTATGGCGCTTGCCGAGATACTGAATGTGTTTCCTATATTTATCAGGCGTGCAAAGCTGATCAAATGCATACCTTATTTTATCTCTGCCATGGCGCTGGGAAAAGGAATCGGCGCACTTATATTTTTTTACCGGGGATGGTAGGAAAAAAGTGTGATAAAACAGACAATTATTTTCGAAGGTGTGGAAGGAGAGGTTGGAATGGACAGAAAAAAGCAGCAGGAAGCATATGAAAATTATGTGAAGAAGAAGACACCGGTGCATAATCTTCCGGTCAATATGGCAAAGGCTTTTATTACCGGCGGGATCATATGCGCTGCCGGACAGAGTATCTTAAATTATTGCGAAAAGATGGGACTTAACAAAGATATAAGCGGAGGATGGACTTCTATGATACTGATCCTGGCAAGTGTTATCCTCACTGCACTTAACATCTATCCAAGGATTGCCAAATGGGGAGGCGCAGGAGCGCTTGTTCCGATTACCGGATTTGCCAATTCTGTAGCGGCTCCGGCTATTGAGTTCCAGAAGGAAGGGCAGGTAATGGGAATCGGCTGCAAGATATTTACTATTGCGGGTCCGGTGATTTTATACGGTGTGTTTACAAGCTGGGTATTAGGATTTTTGTATTGGATCGGGAAGATCGCGGGAATATTTTAAACATGAAAAGGCAGGTATAAGATATTATGACACAGGGATTACAGAGTATTGCGTTTGAACAGTCACCCTATGTGGTGTCAAGTGCGTCCGTTGTTGGGAAAAAAGAAGGCGAGGGGCCGCTTGGAAAGATGTTCGATATGGTGGAGACGGAAAATCTGTTCGGAGAAGACACCTGGGAGGCGGCAGAGAGCACGATGCAGAAAGAAGCCTGTGTGCTGGCTATGGGGAAGGCGCATATTCACAAGGAAGATGTGAGATTTTTGTTCGGCGGCGACCTGCTGCGGCAGGGGATCGCTACGTCACTGGGAGTTGAGGCGTTCGGCATCCCTATGTTCGGACTTTTCGGGGCATGTTCCACCTCGGGGGAAGCCCTTGCCCTTGCCTCTATGAGTGTAGCGGCAGGATATGGGGATTATATGCTGGCTGTAACTTCGAGCCATTTTGGAAGTGCGGAAAAGGAGTTCCGGTTTCCTCTAAGCTACGCCAATCAGAGGCCGCTGTCCGCTCAGTGGACAGTGACAGGAAGCGGCGCTTTTCTGGTCGGGAAAAAGCGCAGCCATGTGCGGATCACAGGGATAACCGTAGGAAAGATTGTAGATTTTGGACTTAAGGATTCCCAGAACATGGGCGCCTGCATGGCTCCGGCTGCAGCGGATACGATTGAGAGGAATCTGAAAGATTTCGGGCGTGTGCCGGACGATTACAGCCGGATCATCACAGGAGATCTGGGCTATGTAGGACAGAGCATCCTGTTTGATCTGATGAGGGGAAAAGAGATAGATATCAAAAAGAACCATATTGACTGCGGAATGATGATCTTTGACCAGAATAAACAGGATACTCATGCCGGCGGAAGCGGCTGCGGCTGTGCGGCATCAGTGCTTTCCTCCTATGTGCTTCCGAAGCTGGAGCGCGGAGAATGGAAGAGGGTACTGTTCGTTCCTACAGGGGCGCTTATGTCCACCGTGAGCTTTAACGAGGGTGAAAGCGTGCCGGGTATTGCTCACGGAATCGTACTGGAGCATTGCTAAGAGATAAAAGGTAAGAGAATAAGGAGTGAGAAGGAAAGGGGGAGAATATATATGGATTATATCAATGCGTTCTGGGTGGGCGGCCTTATCTGTGCCCTTGCTCAGATCTTATTAGACCGCACAAAGCTGATGCCCGGAAGAGTGATGGTGCTGCTTGTGTGTACCGGCGCCGTCCTTGGAGCGCTCCGGATCTATCAGCCGCTTCAGGATTACGCAGGAGCGGGAGCCAGTGTCCCGTTGGCCGGATTCGGCAATCTCCTGTGGAAAGGTGTCAAGGAAGCTGTTGATAAAGAGGGTTTTATCGGCATCTTTCTGGGGGGCTTCAAGGCGAGCGCCGTGGGAATATCGGCAGCGCTTGTATTCGGCTATCTGGCATCATTGATCTGTGAGCCGAAAATGAAGAAATAAACCGTTGGGATATTGCAAAATTGTAGATAATCAACGAATATTGATAAAAATTTCTGTAAATTATCATTTATAATTGCATATTGTTTTCGGTGCCGCTGCATGATATTGTGAAGATGATCCGGTCATGGGCGGCTTTATTAATGACCGGAGCGTAGTCGTCGGATTAGTACATGGGAGGAAAACAATGGAATACGTGAATATTATCATACCATTTGCCGGGGGACTCGGTATGTTTATCTATGGTATGCAGATTATGGCGCAGGGGCTTGAAAATGCAGCGGGGAACAGGATGAAATCGCTTCTTGAGATATTGACAAGGAATAAGCTTATGGGTGTGTTTCTGGGCGCCGCGATCACGGCGGTGATCCAGAGCTCGTCCGCCACAACGGTGATGGTCGTGGGATTTGTCAATGCAGGGCTTATGAATCTTTCGCAGGCTATGGGAGTTATCATGGGCGCTAATATCGGTACGACGGTGACTGGATGGCTGGTGTCTTCTGTGGAGTGGGCAGAGTTTTTAAGCCCTTCAAAGCTTGCTCCGGTTGCTGTCATAGCCGGTGTCATCGTGATGCTGACAGGTAAGAGACGCTCCGCGAAGGACATCTCGAGCATTATCATCGGTTTCGGGCTTTTGTTTATCGGGATCACTGCGATGTCTGATGCGGTTGAACCGCTCAGGGAATACGAAGGTTTTGTGAATATGTTCGTGGTGCTGGGGCAGAGTCCGCTTCTCGGAATCCTTGCAGGGGCAGTGGTGACAGCGATCATTCAGAGTTCGTCTGCATCGGTGGGTATCTTACAAAGCCTTGCGGCGGCGGGGCTGGTTCCTTTCAGCGCAGCGATATATATTATCATGGGACAGAATATCGGTACTTGTGTGACGGCGATCCTTTCAGGTCTGGGCGCGAAGAAAAATGCCAAGACGGCGGCTCTTATGCACCTGCTGTTTAATATTATCGGAACATTGATATTCAGTGCGGCGGTCATCGTGTACTTTGAGTTCATGAACCCGCAGGCGGGAGTGGGAGCTATTACGCAGACTCAGATCAGTATGGTACACACTGTCTTTAACGTGGGTACGACGGTCCTTTTGTTCCCCGCATCCGGCCTGATCATCAAGCTGGCAAAAAAGATCGGCAATGTCAGAGAAGACGAACAGGATCAGGCAAAAGTTCTTTTGGACGAACGTTTGCTGGAGACACCGGGTATTGCGCTGCAGTCTACAGTAAATGAAGCGCTCCGTATGGGTGATCTGGTCATGGAGACGATGGAGATCGCGCGTAATATTTTGTTTACCAGAGATCAGGATGCCATCGACCGTCTGAAGGATGATGAGGATACGGTGGATAAGCTGTGCGCCGGTATTACTGAGTACGCGGTGAAGCTGAGTACTATGCAGATCAGCGAGAAAGAGCATGAGATGGTGGCACGCCTCCTGCAGATCCTGTCGGACATGGAGAGGGTGAGCGATTACTGTGAAAATATCTCCGAGTACGCGGAGACAATGTTGGAGAAGAAGATAACATTTTCTGACATAGCGAAGACCCATATGGAGGAGATCATGTCAGAGACTATAGACAGCTACCGTTATGCCATGGAGGCATTCAGGGAGAACAGTCAGGAGATGGCGCTTAAGGTGATCGAAAAGGAGACGAAGATCGATGAACTGGAGATCAGGCTCCGGACAAAGCATATCGCCCGCCTTGCGGACAACCAGTGCAATACGGAGGCTGGAATCGTGTTCCTTGATGCACTTGTAGGTCTTGAGCGTATCTCAGACCATGCGAGAAATATTGCGGAAGAGGTATTAAAAGGATAATGATAGAACAAAGGGAGATCAATCCGGCAGGGGGGATTTCCCTTTGTTTATCCTGCTGCATTACTGTTGATCCACTCTATGGCTTCAGAAAGCCCTTCCGGCGAAAAAGCAAATTCTTTCCATGTCTTATCTTCATCAGGTGTCGCTTCAAAACACCATGGTTCGGGGTAGACACAGGCTCTAAGCTTATCATCCCCGCTGCATAAATAGTAGCGGATTCCGGCATGGGAACCGGTGTAAGGTTCTTTTTTTAAAAAATTAACGGATAGTCCCGGGGCAGCGATCATAACAGGTGTTTCCTTTCTTTTTTGGTCTTTTTATCTTAACATAAAGATAAGTAAGTGGCAATCTTAAGAAATTTTTTCGTTTTTCTAATGAAAGTATTTCATATTCTGTGTTATTATAGTTACAAAAATGGGATAAAAGGATGATGTACATATTATGGAGCAGGTAATCCAGGTCAGAAACCTGTATAAACTTTACAAAGTCGGAGACGAGACAGTCCGGGCGCTGGACGGGGTGGATTTTGATATCCATCACGGGGAATTTTGCGCGATCGTAGGTACCTCCGGTTCCGGCAAATCCACACTTCTGAATATGCTTGCCGGGCTCGAAAAACCTACCAAGGGTTCCATAGTTATCGGCGGTCAGCATATCGAGAATCTGAAAGAGGATGAGTTGGTCGCATTCCGGAGAAATAATGTCGGGTTTATCTTCCAGTCGTTCCATCTTATGGGAACGATGAATGCGGTGGAGAATGTGGCGCTCCCCTTAAGCTTTCGGGGAGAGGATCGGAAGCTCCGCACGAAGAAAGCGAATCAGATGCTTAAGCTTGTGGGGCTTACAAAGCACAGGAAGCATATGCCGAATCAGATGTCGGGTGGTCAGCAGCAGAGAGTAGGAGTCGCCAGGGCTCTGGTGGTGAATCCGAAGATCATATTTGCAGATGAGCCGACAGGGAATCTGGATTCGCATACATCGGAGGATGTGATGAAGCTGATGCAGAAGGTCGTCAGAGAGCAGAAAAAGACACTGGTCATGGTTACCCATGACAATCACCTGGCGACTTATGCGGACAGAGTATTTCATATCAGCGACGGAAAAATAATAAAAATAGAAGAACACAGCAGAACGAGGGAGGAAGACGAACAATGAGCAGATGGAAGGAATTGATGAGAGGAACAGCCGGCGTACTTGCGGCAGTGTTGATCGCCGGGGCAGGAATCGGGGCGCCGGTGAAGGCAGAGGATAAAAAGGAGATAACGGAGCAGTCAAAAGAAAATATAGAATGGAAGACAGTTGATAATAAAGTCCCGTCTTTTGAATATCAGAAGTCCAATGTAATCAGGATGTACATAAAAAATAACGATAAAGATAAGGAAATCAAAAGTATTGTCATTGAACCATATATTGACGAGGAGAATCTTGATAAATGGCCGTTCCGGAAAGATAATCAGGATGATAAATATGAGATTGACAAGATTGAAGCCGGGAAGACAAACGACAAGATCGCGTTTGAATTTACAGAGCGCGATGATATAGGAAGCGGAAATCATAAAGTATATTTTCGATGTACTTATAAGTATGAAGGTGATAAAGAAAATACGGTGGTTGACAAAGGTTTCTGGGTAAAGACAACCGCAAAACCAGAGGAGGCGAAGAAACCATTAGAGGTGAACATCACAGATAAGACTCCCAAAGATGAAGGGGATAAAAAGGGTGACGATAAAAAGGGAGAAGACGAAGAGCCTTCAGATGATGACGGCGGCGGTTTCAGCAACGGCGATGCATCCTACGGCGGTGGCGGCGATGGAGAAGGAGGAGAAGGCTCCGTACAGAGAGTTATTGTTACAGGGTTTGATACGAGTCCTAAAAAGGTAAAGGCAGGAAGTGATTTTACCCTTACCGTTCATTTGAAGAATACTTCTAAGAAAACAAAAGTTAAGAACATGCTGTTTGATCTTAATGCGCCGGAAGAGGGTTCGGATGAGCAGACGACAGCGCCGTCATTCCTTCCGTCGTCGGGAAGCAGTACAGTTTATCTCGACGGAATGAAAGCGAACGGAACAGCGGATATTTCTATGAAATTAAATGCAAAATCAGACCTGCTGCAGAAGCCTTACAGTGTGGAACTGAGCATGAAATACGAAGATTCCAGCGGAAATGCTGTAGAGGCGGCATCGAGCCTTTCCATTCCGGTCAAGCAGGATGCGAGATTTGAGTTCAGTGATTTTGAGATTAATCCGGAGAGCGTAGCAGTAGGCGATGAGGCGAATGTTATGTGCAGCCTTTACAATCTCGGAAGAGTTAAGCTTTATAATGTAAGGGCGATCTTTGAAGGCGATTGTATCGAGAAGGAAGAAGTATTTATCGGAAATGTGGAATCGGGCGCTACGGCGTCTATAGACGCGATGATCAAGGGAGCGCAGATGACCGAAGGGCCGGAACCGATAACGATGACAATGAGTTACGAGAATGAGGAAGGTGAAGCGACGACAGAGCAGAAAGAACTGATGATTGACGTTACAGATATGGCCGATGGGGGTATGGAGGAAGGTCTTCCGATGGAGGAAGAGCAGTCTAAAGGTTTTCCGGTCGTACCGGTAGTTATTGTTATCGGGGTGATAGCTATGGCGGCAGCGGCAGTGATCATTATCAAGAGACGTAAGAAAAAAATGCAAAAAAGCGAAGAGGAGGATTTTCTGAATGAACTGGATGGATCTGCTGAGGATGAGCAGTGGTAATCTGCGCAGAAGAAAGCTGCGTACATTTCTCACCGTTCTCGGAGTTGTGATCGGTACCGCGTCAATCGTGGTGATGATCTCGCTGGGACTCGGGCTTCAGCAGGCGATGTATCAGGAGATAGAGCAGTATGGAGGCCTGACGACGATTAATGTATATGGCGCTAACGGCGAAGGTGAGATGATGTACAGCGCCATGGATGAATCAGAAGAAGAGACAGAGGAGTATGTTGACGACGCGTGTCTTGCCAAACTGACGGAGCTTGAACATGTGACAAGTGTGGAGCCGGTTTATACAATGTCTGTTATGCTTATCAAAGGAGCGTATGAAGGCTATATGCAGCTTATGGCGATGACTCCGGAAGCGCTGGAAGCAAGAAACATCGAATTGTCGCAGGGTACACTTCCGAGAAAGAACAGTGGACAGCTTGAACTGGTATACGGCAATATGACGCTTGTTAATTTTCAGGAGAAGGGGACAGGGAATTCATATTGGGATACAGGAGAGCTTCCGAATATCGATCTGGCAAAGGATTCGTTGTTCTTAATACTGGATCAGGAAAATTATTTCTCAAGTCAGGAACAGTCGCCGATGGAGATAACCGCAGAAGATGACGGCGAAGGCGGAGGCGGGGAAAGCAGAAGGCCTGTAAAAAAGCATGTAGTCCGCGGATGCGGGCTTGTGGCCGGCGGAGTTGATGATTATAATGCGAACAGCTATTATATTTTCTGCGACCTGGATACGTTAAAACAGGTTCTGAAGAAGGAATTCAGCGGAAGGGTGATCCCGGGGCAGCCTCAGACCAAGAATGGGAAGCCGATGAAAGAATTCTGTTATTCTTATGCGCAGCTTAAAGTTGATGATAAAGACAATGTGTCGGCGGTAGCCAATAAGATTAAAGAGATGGGCTATAATGCAGAGACGAATGCTGAGATGATGGACAGTGTGAACCGTCAGATGGGGATTATCCAGGCAGTTCTTGGAGGAATCGGTGCAGTGTCGCTTTTCGTAGCCGCTATAGGAATCGCCAATACGATGATGATGTCCATCTACGAGCGGACAAAAGAGATCGGCGTGATGAAAGTGCTGGGCTGCAGTCTCGGCAATATCAGAGGGATGTTTCTCATGGAGGCTGCATTTATCGGGATATTTGGAGGAATCATCGGCAATATACTGAGTTTTATCATGTCGATGGCGATCAATGCCCTCACCGCCAATTCGGAGATGATACAGACCGGCGGTGCGAATATCTCCTATATTCCGGTATGGCTGATGCTGGCTTCCATAGGATTTGCGATGCTTGTCGGTATTGTCGCCGGATATTTCCCGGCCAAACGTGCCATGAAGTTAAGCCCGTTAGAGGCTATACGCAACGGATAAACCGATACAAATGAATAGTTTGGAATAGGTGGAATAAATCAAAGGTGTCCCGGAGAATCCGGGGCACCTTGCTTGTGCAAATATTAAGCCGGTGTCACAGCCAAAGTTCAGCCGCCGGCATTATTCTTCGATCCCATGTATTTCCAGATAATCAAAATCAATAGAATCCATAAAGTTGTCCTGATAGAATCTGGTTTTACTGTGACGTTTGAATTCTTCGACAGTGGCATCCAGCCAGATGGGTTTGCTTAAATCGAATTCATAGCAGATAGCTTCTAAAGCATTAAATATCTTATGTGTTCTTGTATCATCTGAGTCATCGCAGATGACGGTATCTCTCAGCATACGGTTGTCTTTAAATTCTTTACCCCATAAACGGAACATAGCAGCACCTCGCATATTTATCATCAATTGTGTTAATTGTCTGTTGGATTTCCAGGTCCACTCAAAAATTATATCAATTGGCGTTTTAGATGTAAAGCCTTATTATATCAACAGCAGGAGAAACTTATCAACTGCTTTTCATGTGCTCAGACAGAATGTTTTGCCAGCGGAGATTTGTTTTACACCAATGGGATTTCACAGCTTGATAAAGAAGCGTGGATATGTTACAATGCAACAGATGACAAGACACTTGACAAAACATTAGGCAAAAGGAGTCAATAATGGAAAGATTAAAAAAGATATTGGACAGGATATTTATTGAAGGGCTGAGCGCTATGGCGCAGGGACTGTTTGCAACGCTGATCATCGGCACGATCATCCAGCAGGCAGGAACACTTCTTGGCGGACCGGCAGGAGATATGATCTTTGTGATCGGAAAGGTTGCGGCATCCCTCACCGGTGCGGGGATAGGTGCAGCAGTAGCTTACCGGTTTAAGGAAAGTCCATTGGTAGTTGTGTCTGCGGCGACGGCGGGTATGGCGGGCGCTTTTGCCAGCAAGCTCCTTGCAGGGGCGGTACTGGTGGACGGAGCTATGGTGTATGCCGGACCAGGAGAGCCGCTGGGAGCATTTATTGCTGCGTATGTGGGAATATTTTTTGGACATATTGTGTCGGGGAAGACAAAGGTAGACATACTGGTGACACCGCTTGTCGCGATTGGGACAGGTTCCGCGGTAGGGCTTATACTGGGGCCGCCCATATCAGGGTTCATGGCGTGGCTCGGGGCCATTATCAACTGGGGGACAGAGCAGCAGCCGTTTGTGATGGGAATCATCGTGTCTGTACTTATGGGGATGATCCTTACCCTGCCGATCAGCTCGGCGGCACTCGGGATCATACTGAATCTTTCCGGATTGGCGGCAGGAGCGGCTACTGTAGGATGCTGCTGCAACATGGTTGGATTTGCGGTGGCGAGCTATAGGGAGAACAAAGTCGGAGGGCTTCTCGCACAGGGGATTGGGACATCTATGCTTCAGGTGCCCAATATCGTGCGCAAGCCTGTGATCTGGATCCCGGCTATATTGTCAAGCGCTATCCTTGGCCCTGTAGGGACTATGGTGCTTCATATGACAAGCAATGCCACAGGATCAGGCATGGGCACAGCAGGACTGGTAGGGCAGATCATGACCTGGCAGACGATGATACAGACGGAGCCGGCAACAGTTGTGCTGATCAAGATACTGGCCATTCAGATCATTCTGCCTGCTGCTGTTACTCTCGCTATTTCGGAATTTATGCGTAAAAAAGGCTGGATCAGGTTCGGCGATATGAAGCTCGAGATGTAGGGAAAAACTTCGTAAATAACTTCTTAAATAAGTGTTAAAAAGAAGACATAACTCCTCTTTCTATGTTATAATATATATATGTACGGAAAGGCTCTTCGTGTAGAGAGGAGAGATAAATTTGGAGAACGCAATTAAGAACTATGAGGATGTAGACAGTTGGAAGACAATTATGTTTCTCTATAATGCAGCGTTGAAGGAAGTTGGAACAAAACTCGAGATATTGAATGATGAATTTCAGCATGTTCATAAGTATAATCCTATTGAACATATAAAAAAAAGGGTGAAATCTCCTGAAAGTATCGTCAAAAAGCTGAAGCGTTATGGATATGAGACATCCATTGAGAATATGGTTAAATATGTCAACGATATTGCCGGCGTCCGGGTGATCTGCTCGTTTTCGTCGGATATTTACCGGTTGGCAGAGATGATTGGGAACCAAAGTGATCTGAAAGTACTTTCTATTAAGGATTATATCAGGAATCCGAAGCACAGCGGATATAAGAGTTATCACATGCTGGTATCTGTTCCTATTTTTTTGTCGGACAGTGTGGTGGACACGAAGGTGGAGATACAGATACGCACGATTGCCATGGATTTCTGGGCGAGCCTTGAACACAAGATATATTATAAATTTGAAGGAAATGCCCCGGAATATATTAGCCGGGACCTTCGGGAATGTGCGGAGATGGTGTCCTCACTGGATGAGAAGATGCTTACATTGAACGAGGCGATCCTGCAGTGCCTGAAGGATCATGAAGAGTCGAAGAAACGTACATACAGTCAGACAGAGATATTACTGGAAGAAAAGAAAGAACCGGAAAGCCTGAGTTAAACTCAGGCTTTCTTGAGGATATGGTGCAGGATATGATATATGAAGATATTTATGAGGGAAGATGTATCGACCGGCCGAATCGTTTTATCGCCCATGTGGAGATGGGCGGCCGGACGGAGACGGTACATGTGAAAAATACAGGGCGGTGCCGGGAGCTTTTGACACCGGGGGCGGCGGTATACGTTCAGGACAGCCGCAAACCGGAACGGAAGACAGGCTGGGACCTGATCGCGGTAAAAAAAGACGGCAGGATCATCAACGTGGATTCACAGATTCCCAATAAAGCGGTAAAAGAATGGATTGAAAAGGGGAATTTTATTGCGGATGTCACATCCATCCGTCCGGAGTACAGCTATGGAAATTCGCGGATCGATCTGTACGTTGAAGCGGGAGACAGGCGGATTTTTATTGAAGTGAAAGGCGTGACGCTGGAGGAGGACGGCGTAGTGCGTTTTCCGGATGCGCCGAGTGCCCGGGCTGTAAAGCATGTGACAGAACTTAAAGAAGCGGTGAAGGCAGGTTATGAGGCATATGTGTTTTTTGTGATACAGATGAAGGGAGTCCGTTATTTTACACCTAACCGGGCTGCCCATCCGGAATTTGCAGATGCTCTGGCAGAAGCAGAGCGGGCGGGAGTACATATCGCTGCGTATGATTGTCTGGTGGAAAAGGATAGCATTGCCATTCGGGAAGAAGTTCCGGTGATTCTTGAAGAAGATTCGCTGTCCGGTATGGCGGATCTTTTAGTTTCGTGGTACAGGAGACATAAGAGGGCGCTGCCGTGGAGGGAAAGACCGGAGCCTTACAGAGTGTGGGTGTCAGAGATCATGCTCCAGCAGACGAGAGTGGAGGCAGTGAAGCCGTATTATACAAGATTTATGAAAGAGCTTCCCGATGTAAAAGCACTGTCTGAAGCAGGCGAAGACCAGCTTTTGAAGCTTTGGGAAGGGCTTGGATATTATAACCGGGTGCGCAATATGCAGAAGGCGGCACAGCAGATCATGATTGATTACGGCGGAAAATTTCCGCAGAGTTATGAGGAGATAAGAAGTCTTAAAGGTATAGGAAATTATACGGCGGGCGCCATCAGTTCCTTTGCATTTGGGATGCCTGTGCCGGCGGTGGACGGCAATGTGCTCCGGGTTATGACAAGACTCATGGCAGACGATTCGGATATCGGGAAGCAGAGCACGAAGAGAAAGATTGAACAAAAGCTTTGCAGTATTATTCCCGGGGATGCCGCCAGTGATTTTAATCAGGGACTGATAGAGTTGGGAGCGATCGTCTGTGTGCCGAAAGGACGGCCGCGGTGCATGGAGTGCCCCCTTAGTTCTATGTGTAAAGCAAAAAGAGAGGATAATGCGGAGAAATATCCGGTAAAGGCGAAAGCAAAGGCGAGAAAGACAGAAAAGAAGACCGTATTCATTTTTCGAGACGGCGGGAAAGCTGCCATCAGCAAGCGCGGGAAAAAAGGACTTTTGGCAGGTCTCTATGAGCTTCCCAATGTGGAAGGGCACCTTAGTATGGATGAAGCGGCGGAGTACTGCAAGGACATCGGACTTATGCCGGTGCGGATTAAGGAACTTCCGGCGGCCAAACATATCTTCAGCCATGTGGAATGGCAGATGAAAGGCTATGCGGTCAGGGTAGATGAATTGGAGAAGACGAACAGAAAGGATTTTCTTTTTATCTATCCGGAGGAGATAGAAGCAGAATATCCGATACCTTCGGCGTTTGAAAAGTATATGAAAGAACTCAAAGAGGATTTCTGGTAAGAAAAAAGCTATGCGGCAGTGCTGCATAGCTTTTAAGTACGCTGTATCAGATCCTTCCGTCGTTATCGCGCATGAATTTATATTCTGCCACAGAACGGTCGAAGCCTTCAATATGTGTGTAGAACCATTTGATAACGTTCGCTTCTACCTTTTCAACAAAAGCAGCGGATGGTCCTTCTTCTTCCTGAAGCATCTCGTCTAACTCAGAGATCGTCTTTTTAAAAGCCTCGTGCTGTTCCTTATGTTTTTCATAGCCCGGATAGTTGATCTTTTTCTGCAGATCCTCCTCGGCGCCGAAATGGAAAACTGTATAATCGGCCAGATAGTCAAGTGTCTTAACTGCGGTCAGCTTCGCATCGCTGTCCTCGCAGCTATCCAAAAGCTTATTGATCCGGTCGATCAGTTCCTTGTGCTGTGAATCAATTAATTCGTTTCCTGTGACTAAATTCTCGCTGAATTCTGCTCTCATAGAGAATCCCTCCTTATGTTATATTTATATTGGTTGATGAGAAAACCTGGTTGCCTTGCGCGGCTGGGACGAATACACAAACGGATAAATGATGCAGGCCATCGCAATTGCCGCGATCACGTCCGTTACCGAATGCTGCTTTAAAAATACCGTGGACAGGATAATGGATATTCCGGCAATATAGATGCTCCATACAATGCCGCTGTGTTCCCGCAGCTTCCCGCTGTGTGCGGCGGCGATCATCACACCCACAGTGTTGAATACATGTATGCTGGGCAGGACATTGGTCGGAGTATCTATGCGGTAAAGGTGCCGTACCAGTTCTACACAGAAATTATCCCTTGCAAACGTCACCGGGCGCAGGTTCAGCCCGTTGGGGAATACCGTACAGATAACCAGAAATAAAGTCATTCCGATGATCAGAAAGGATGTGATCTTATAGAACCCTTTTTTGTCTGTAAAAAAGAAATAGAATACACATATTCCCATAAATACAAACCAGAAATAATACGGAATGATGAAATACTCTACAAACGGGATAAAATCATCAAGAGGTGAATGAATAACAAAATAATTCTTCTGAACATGCTCCTCCAGATAATGAAACCAGGGCAGGTAGATCAATGCATACAAAAATACCCATGCATGGCTGTATTTTTTTGCGACTGTTTTTGCTTTGCTGATTGTCTTCATGAAATAAACGCCCCTTCAAATAGTCTGTTTAGTATAATCTATTTCCGATTTACGGAAAATTATAACATGAAAAAAATCATTCAACAAGGAAGTTCATTTAATATTAATAATTTTCACCGTGTTTTTCGAAAATCTGAATATGATATCCCGAAATTCCCCGTTTTAATTCTTCGTTTGTGGTCAGCGTCCATACGGCGATGGGGACGCGGAAGATGTATTTCAGAAGAAACACCGACAAATGGGGCAGGTCAGACATCCTGTAGGAGATAAAGTCAGGCCTTCCCAGGAAATTGCAGAAAAGATTCTGAACGATGAACCTTAACAGCCAAGCCTCTCTAAGATTTCTTGCTGTCAGATGTTCGGCAAGCTGGCCCCGGAGTATATAAGGGGCATTCAGCCTGAACCACCGAAGTCCCATTGTGTTAAAAGACTGTATCATATAGTTCCCTGGATAATTCCTGAGTATACGGTAGGTTTCTTCGCAGATTTTTAAGGAAGAAGTGGGGATCTTCAGCTCAATGAGCAGCGGAACACGCCCGTTTACCGCTGCAAGGACATCCTGAAACAGAGGGATCCGTTCATCTGTGCCGAGAAGACACAGGCTTCTGAGTTCATCGTAAGTCAGATCCTCCACTCTGCCGGGACAGCCGCACAGCCGTTCTAAAGTATCATCGTGAAAGACGATGAGCCTGCCGTCGCGGGTCAGGTGAAGATCCAGTTCGATGCCGTACCCCTGGCGGATGGCTGCGTGGAATGCGGTCATGGAGTTTTCCGGAACCTGATGGGCAATATCGTGATATCCCCTGTGCGCAAACATGGAAGGGGAGATATCCAGTATGCGTTTTTTCTCTGTCCGCCTTGGGGAAACCATGAATAAATAGCATAGAGTGATCAGGGTCAGAGCTATAATGAAAAAAACTGTACTTGTGATCATGTGTTGGCCTCTCTTGAATTTAACGGATGATAAATTGGATTTTTTGAGGTTCTATAGAAGCGCTTACCTGTCTCATCAAGGATACTGGTTCGCCGTCAGTGTGAAAGGGCAGAGGAACCTCGCTTTTCATCACCGCTTTCCTGCACCGGTAAACATGTATTCCAGAAAATCCCGTGTGTCTGCCGAAAAAAGCAGTGGGAAGCAGACAGAAGATCTTAAGCCTGGAAAGCCCTTCTGCGACGATGATGTCTAAGTATTCATCCATAGGATCGGCATCAGGACAGAACATAAATCCGCCGCCCTCATATTTCTGATTCATAGCAGCGGCAAAGTATACTTTCTTAAAAGATACAGATCTGCTGTCGTCCAGGGTAATGACCATCTTTTTCGGTGTATTGAACATGAGGCTCTGCAAAGCAATGCCGACATAGGAAAATTTCCCCAAAGACAGCTTGTTGAGCACGATTTTAAGACGCGAGAAAGCGATACGGCAGCAGACCTCCGCATCAAGACCGAATCCTGCGCTGACTGCGAACCTGCGGCTGCGTTTTCCATAGTCCAGTCTTCCGATGCTGAGATAGCTGAAACGTGAGGGTGATAAAATATGTGCGAGCGCCTCCTGGGGGTTGTGGGATATGTTCATGCCTCTGGCGAAATCGTTGCTGGAGCCGATAGGTATATAAGCGAGTGTTACAGAAGCGGGATCCGCAATTTTGCTGATCACTTCATTGATCGTACCGTCACCTCCAAGAATTACCAGAGTGCTGTGAGTGGTTTCGGATAAAAGTTTTTCGGTGATATTTGCGGCATGTCCCCGATATCTCGTTAGAAATGCCTGGTAGATCACCTTGCGCTCTTTCAATGTCTTTTCGAGTTCATTCCAGGTTTTCAGCCCCTGTCCGGTGCGGGCATTAGGGTTTATGATAAAGTTCAGCATGTTGCGCTCCTTTCTGATGTATCGATTATATAAAGTATACCAGTTTACAGTATCTGCAGCAATGATATAGAAAATACCTATAAGCTGTTCTGTTTATTAAAATAAGCAATTGGACAAACAGATGAAAGAGTAGTATTATACTAACAAAGATATTATTGTTTTAGTAATTGGCAAATTACTATGTTTCCTTCTACAAAGATCCTTTAAGATGTGCGCTTAAGGGATTTTTTGTATTCAGAAAGCCCCGTCAAGATAGGTTCTTAAGGAACGGCGCATATTTCCTTCAAAATCAGTATCCCCGCGTTTCAGGCACCATTCGAATACATTGCCGATGACGATCATCCGGATGTCAGTGGACAGTGACTCCAGAGAATGTACGGGCGTGATGAGTTTTGCATTCATACATTTTTTTAAATAATTTTCTACCGTGATAATAGGATAGGGGCGTTCGGTGCGGATCAGCGGATTGAGAGACTGGTTTTTCGGTGTATAATAGTTAGACATAAATTCTACGCCCAGCTCTTCGCAGTAATGTACATAATTAATATATACATATATGATGGTCTCTTTTGCATCGGCAGCATCTGACGGAAGATCCAGAAGATCTGGGTTAATGCCCGGCTGCTCTTCAATGTAATAGGAAAGAAGATCATCTTTTGTCTTAAAATGGTGATAAAAGCTTCCGTTAGAAACACCGGCTTCTTCGCAGATGTTTTTGATGGATAATTCTTCGTAACCTTTTTTTTGAAGGATGTGTCTGGCGGCCTTGAAGATCTTTGCTTTTGTCTCCTTTGATTTTTGCTGCTGCCTGGATAATTCTTTGCTGTTGTACATCTGGTTCATGTCAGAGAAATCTCCTTCAGGATGTTTGATATTATTAGCTGGCAACAGTATAGCATACAGAAAAATTTTTTTCAATAAAACAGAGTGAACTCTATGTTTTAACACAGGGCTTTTTGTGTTATGATAAAGGAAGCCCGTAACACATCTGACGACGGACTATTTTGTAAGGAAAGGATGTAACAATGGATATTAATCAAAAAATAGCGGAAGAACTCGGAGTGAAGAAATGGCAGACGGATGCCGCGGTGAAATTGATAGACGAGGGGAATACGATTCCTTTTATTGCCAGGTACCGGAAAGAAGTAACAGGCACTCTGGATGATGAGCAATTAAGAAAGCTCTATGAGCGGTTGACATATCTTAGAAATCTGGAGGAGAAAAAAGAACAGGTGCTCGCAAGCATCAGGGATCAGGGAAAGCTTGTTCCGGAGTTGGAAAAGCAGATCCTGGCGGCGGAGACTCTGGTTGTGGTAGAGGACTTGTACCGCCCGTACCGTCCGAAGCGCAGGACCAGAGCGACTATTGCCAAAGAAAAAGGCCTGGAGCCGCTGGCGGCGCTCATTACACTTCAGCAGGTGAAAAAGCCTGTTCTTGAACTGGCAGAAGAGTATATAAATGAAGAGAAAGAGGTTAAGACGGCGAAAGAAGCGCTTGCCGGCGCACAGGATATTATCGCTGAAAGTATATCCGATGAGGCGGACTACCGTATATGGATACGTAAGATAACGATGCAGAAGGGAAAAGTTGTTTCGTCTGCGAAGGATGAGAAAGCAGAGTCTGTATATGAGATGTACTATGATTTTGAAGAGCCGGTAGGAAGGCTTGCGGGGCATCGGATTTTGGCGCTGAACCGGGGGGAAAAAGAAAAGTTCCTGACAGTAAAGATTGAAGCGCCCGAAGAAGATATCATCCGGTATCTGGAGAAGAAGACTATCCGCGGGAACAATGAATACACGGAGCCGGTGTTAAAAGAAGCAGTTGCGGACGCATACAAGAGGCTCATCGCTCCGGCGATCGAGCGGGAGATCAGAAACGACCTTACAGAGAAGGCGGAGGACGGTGCCATTGATGTATTTGGGAAGAATTTAGAGCAGCTTCTTATGCAGCCGCCGATCACGGGCCAGACAGTTCTTGGCTGGGATCCGGCTTTCCGTACGGGCTGCAAGCTGGCGGTCGTGGATCCGACAGGAAAGGTCATCGGGACGACGGTAATTTATCCTACAGCACCCACAACGCCGCAGAAAATCAAAGCATCAAAAGATGTGTTAAAAAAGATCATAGAAAAGTACAATATAACACTGATTTCTGTAGGGAACGGGACTGCTTCCAGAGAGTCTGAGCAGTTTATCGTAGAATTGCTGAAAGAGATTCCGCAGAAGGTACAGTATATCATTGTGAATGAGGCAGGAGCTTCTGTATATTCCGCCAGTAAGCTGGCCAGTGAGGAATTTCCCAAGTTTGATGTGGGACAAAGAAGCGCTACATCTATTGCAAGACGGCTGCAGGACCCGCTGGCAGAGCTGGTAAAGATAGACCCGAAATCAATCGGAGTGGGACAGTACCAACATGATATGAACCAGAAAAAGCTCAGCGAAGCTCTGTCAGGGGTAGTGGAGGACTGTGTAAATAAAGTCGGTGTGGACTTAAATACAGCGTCGGCGCCGCTGCTGTCTTATATCTCTGGCATCTCTTCCTCTATCGCGAAAAATATCGTAACTTACCGGGAGGAGAACGGAAGATTTGTAAACCGAAGGCAGCTGCTCAAGGTGGCGAAGCTTGGACCGAAGGCTTATGAACAATGCGCAGGGTTTATGCGGATCCAATCAGGAGACAATCCCCTTGATGCCACGAGTGTACATCCGGAATCCTATGAAGCAGCCGAAAAACTGCTGAAAAGACAGGGCTATAAGCCGGAGGACATAAAGGGGGGAAAGTTGATTGGTTTATCATTGACGATCAGGGATTATAAAAAGCTTGCCGGAGAACTTGGGGTCGGTGAGATCACGCTGAGAGATATTGTCAAGGAGCTTGAAAAACCGGCGAGAGATCCGCGTGATGAGATGCCGAAGCCGATACTCAGGACGGATGTTCTGGAGATGAAGGATCTGACAGAGGGGATGATCTTGAAGGGGACGGTCCGCAATGTTATAGACTTCGGGGCATTTGTGGACATCGGCGTGCATCAGGACGGCCTTGTACATATCTCTGAGATAACAGATAAGAAATTTATCAAACATCCGCTGGAGGTAGTAAGCGTTGGGGATATCGTGGATGTGAAGGTGATGAGTGTCGACTTGAAAAAGAAGAGGATACAGCTTACGATGAAGGGGATAAAGTGATCATTCTGCGGGGCAGGGGTATCCGGCAGAATGTATAATATATAGGAAAAAGAGTATGTAATTGGAGGTAATATGTGATGAAAAAAACTTGGCAAAAGAATCTGGAAACT